>NZ_JAMYQF010000014.1:0-127799 GCF_040320745.1 Mesorhizobium sp. M0621
GAGCTGATCGTGCCGATCGCCATGGAAGAGAAGCTGCGCTTCGCTATCCGTGAAGGCGGCCGCACCGTCGGTGCCGGCATCGTCGTCACCATCAAAGAGTAATTTGGACTTAAACCGATCTGTCGCGGGCGCTGCCCGCGCCGCGCCAGAACAAGGAAGTGACGCATGAACGGACAGAATATCCGCATCCGCCTGAAGGCGTTTGACCACCGCGTGCTCGACGCCTCGACGAAGGAAATCGTATCGACGGCCAAGCGCACCGGTGCCAACGTCCGCGGCCCCATTCCGCTGCCGACGCGGATCGAAAAGTTCACGGTCAACCGGTCGCCTCACGTCGACAAGAAGAGCCGCGAGCAGTTCGAGATGCGCACGCATAAGCGTCTGCTCGACATCGTCGATCCGACCCCGCAGACGGTCGATGCTTTGATGAAGCTCGATCTGGCCGCCGGCGTCGACGTCGAGATCAAGCTCTAAGGGAATGAGAGCGCGGTAAGGGGCGGTGCCCCTGGCCCGGAACTCTAAAGGAATTGAACCGATGCGTTCAGGTGTGATTGCAAAGAAGGTGGGAATGACCCGCATCTACAACGATGCCGGGGAACATGTTCCCGTCACCGTTCTCCTGATGGAGAACTGCCAGGTCGTGGCCCAACGTACGCAAGAGAAGAATGGCTACACCGCCGTTCAGCTCGGCGTTGGCCTGGCCAAGGTGAAGAACACGTCGAAGGCGTTGCGCGGTCATTTCGCGACCGCTTCCGTCGAGCCGAAGGCGAAGGTCGCCGAGTTTCGCGTCTCCGCCGACAACATGATCGATGTCGGCGCCGAGATCACCGTCGAGCATTTCGTCCCCGGCCAGAAGGTCGATGTGACGGGCACGACGATCGGCAAGGGTTTTCAGGGCGTCATCAAGCGCCACCACATGGGCGGTGGCCGCGCCACGCACGGTAACTCGGTTTCGCACCGTTCGCATGGTTCGACCGGCCAGCGCCAGGACCCGGGCAAGGTGTTCAAGGGCAAGCATATGGCTGGCCACATGGGCGACACCCGCGTCACCACGCAGAATGTCGAGATCGTCTCGACCGACGCCGACCGTGGCCTGATCCTGATCCGCGGTGCGGTTCCCGGATCGAAGGGCGCCTGGATCCTGGTCCGCGATGCGGCCAAGGTGGCACTGCCGGCCAATGCGCCGAAGCCCGCCGCGATCCGCGCCGTTGCGGCAGCTGCTAAGAACGAGGCTCCGGCCACAGAGGGAGCGGAATAATGGATCTCAAGATCACAACGCTTGGCGGCAAGGACGCCGGCAAGGTGAAACTCTCCGAGGAGATTTTCGGCCTTGATCCGCGCGAAGACATCCTGCAGCGCGTCGTGCGCTGGCAGCTGGCCAAGAAGCAGCAGGGCACGCACAAGACCAAGGGCCGCGCCGAGATCGCACGCACCGGCGCCAAGATGTACAAGCAGAAGGGTACGGGCCGCGCCCGTCACCATTCGGCACGCGCTCCGCAGTTCCGCGGCGGCGGCAAGGCTCACGGCCCGGTCGTTCGCAGCCACGAGCACGAATTGCCGAAGAAGGTTCGTGCGCTTGGCCTCAAGCATGCTCTCTCGGCCAAGGCCAAGAGCGCGTCGATCATCATCATCGACGAGTTGAAGCTGACCGAGGCCAAGACGAAGGCGCTGATCGCGAATTTCGCGACGCTGGGCCTGACCAACGCCCTGCTGATCGGCGGTGCCGAGCTTGACAAGAATTTCAAGCTCGCGGCGACGAACATCCCGAACATCGACGTGCTGCCCATCCAGGGCATCAACGTCTACGACATTCTGCGCCGCGGCACGCTGGTCCTTTCGAAGGCCGCCGTCGAGGCTCTCGAGGAGCGCTTTAAATGACCGACCTTCGTCATTACGACGTGATCGTCTCGCCGGCGATCACCGAAAAGTCGACCATGGCCTCCGAGAACAACCAGGTCGTCTTCAACGTCGCCAAGAAGGCGTCGAAGCCGGAAATCAAGGCCGCCGTCGAAGCGCTGTTCGGCGTCAAGGTGATGGCCGTGAACACGCTTGTCCGTAAGGGCAAGATCAAGCGCTTCCGTGGCACGGTTGGCCGCCAGAGCGACGTCAAGAAGGCGATTGTGACGCTGGCCGATGGCCAGTCGATCGACGTCGCGACGGGTCTCTGAGCAAGGCCGCGAGGACAGAAACATGGCACTGAAAAAATTCAACCCGGTAACGCCCAGCACCCGTCAGCTGGTCATCGTCGACCGCTCGGGCCTTTACAAGGGCAAGCCCGTCAAGGGTCTGACCGAAGGCCTGACCAAGTCGGGCGGCCGCAACAACCACGGCCGCATCACCGCCCGCTTCATCGGCGGTGGTCACAAGCGTTCGTACCGCATCATCGACTTCAAGCGCCGCAAGTTCGACGTCGTCGGCACGGTCGAGCGCATTGAATACGATCCGAACCGCACCGCCTTCATCGCGCTGATCAAGTATGACGATGGCGAGCTGTCCTACATCATCGCTCCGCAGCGTCTGGCTCCCGGCGACAAGATCGTGTCCGGCGAAGCGGTCGACGTGAAGCCGGGCAATGCGATGCCGCTGGCTTCGATGCCGGTCGGCACCATCGTCCACAACATTGAGCTGAAGCCGGGCAAGGGCGCTCAGGTCGCCCGTTCGGCAGGTGGTTATGGCCAGCTTGTCGGTCGTGACCAGGGCATGGCGATCCTGCGCCTCAACTCGGGCGAGCAGCGTGTCGTTCACGGCTCCTGCATGGCCACTGTCGGCGCCGTGTCCAATCCGGACCACGGCAACATCAATGACGGCAAGGCCGGTCGCACGGTCTGGCGTGGCAAGCGTCCGCACAATCGCGGCGTGACCATGAACCCAGTCGACCATCCGCACGGCGGCGGCGAAGGCCGCACCTCGGGTGGCCGCCATCCGGTTTCGCCTTGGGGCAAGCCGACCAAGGGCAAGAAGACGCGGTCCAACAAGGCGACCGACAAGTTCATCCTGCGCTCGCGCCATCAGCGCAAGAGCTAAGAAGAGGTAACGCCAAGTGACTCGTTCGATTTGGAAAGGCCCCTTCATTGACGGCTACCTTCTCAAGAAGGTGGACAAGGTTCGTGAAGGTGGTCGCAATGAGGTGATCAAGATGTGGAGCCGTCGCTCCACCATCCTGCCGCAGTTCGTCGGCTTCACCTTCGGTGTCTACAACGGCCAGAAGCATGTTCCCGTCTCGGTGAACGAGGACATGGTCGGTCACAAGTTCGGTGAATTCGCTCCGACCCGGACCTATTACGGTCACGGCGCGGATAAGAAGGCGAAGAGGAAATAATCATGGGCAAGGCCAAAGCTCCGCGCAGGCTTGCTGATAACGAAGCGCGCGCCGTGTTGCGCACGATCCGTATCAGCCCGCAGAAGCTGAACCTGGTTGCCGCGCTGATCCGCGGCAAGAAGGTCGCGACAGCGCTTTCCGATCTCGAATTCTCGGCCAAGCGGATTTCCGGCACGGTCAAGAAGACGCTGGAATCGGCAATCGCCAACGCGGAAAACAACCACGACTTGGACGTCGATGCACTGATCGTGGCGGAAGCCTATGTCGGCAAGTCGATCGTCATGAAGCGGTTCCATGCCCGTGGCCGTGGTCGCGCCAGCCGTATCGAGAAGCCGTTCTCGCACCTCACGATCGTCGTTCGTGAAGTCGAAGAAAAAGGGGAGGCCGCATAATGGGCCAGAAAGTCAATCCGATCGGTCTTCGCCTCGGCATCAACCGCACCTGGGATTCGCGCTGGTTCGCGAACACCGGCGAGTACGGCAAGCTGCTGCATGAGGACATCAAGATCCGCAAGTATCTTGAGAAGGAGCTCAAGCAGGCTGCCATCTCGAAGGTCGTCATCGAGCGTCCGCACAAGAAGTGCCGCGTCACCATCCATGCCGCGCGCCCGGGTCTGATCATCGGCAAGAAGGGCGCCGACATCGAGAAGCTTCGCAAGAAGCTGATGGAGATGACGAAGTCCGAGACGCACCTCAACATCGTTGAAGTGCGCAAGCCGGAGATCGACGCGACCCTGGTCGCCCAGTCGATCGCCCAGCAGCTCGAGCGTCGTATCGCGTTCCGCCGCGCCATGAAGCGTGCCGTTCAGTCGGCGATGCGCCTCGGTGCCGAAGGCATCCGCATCAACTGCGCCGGCCGTCTCGGCGGCGCCGAGATCGCGCGTATGGAATGGTATCGCGAAGGTCGCGTGCCGCTGCATACGCTGCGTGCGGACGTCGACTACGGTACGGCCGAAGCGCACACCGCTTATGGCATCTGCGGCGTCAAGGTCTGGGTGTTCAAGGGCGAGATCCTCGAGCATGACCCGATGGCTTCGGAGCGTCGGGCCAGCGAAAGCGATGCAGCGCATGGCGGTGGTGGTGATCGCGAACGCGGTCGTCGTCGCGAAAACGCCTGAGACATTTAGGAATTTGGAGTTAGAACGATGCTGCAGCCAAAGCGCACAAAGTTCCGCAAGCAGTTCAAGGGCCGTATCCATGGTACCGCAAAGGGCGGTACCAACCTGGATTTCGGTGGTTTCGGGCTGAAGGCGCTTGAGCCGAACCGCGTCACCGCACGTGAGATCGAGGCGGCCCGCCGCGCGATCACCCGTGAAATGAAGCGCGCCGGTCGCGTCTGGATCCGTATTTTCCCGGACGTGCCGGTCACTTCGAAGCCGACCGAAGTCCGCATGGGTAAGGGCAAGGGTGCGGTCGATTACTGGGCGGCGCGCGTCAAGCCGGGCCGCATCATGTTCGAGATCGACGGCGTCAACGAAGAAACCGCCCGTGAGGCACTGCGTCTCGGCGCGGCCAAGCTCTCGGTCAAGACGCGCTTCGTGCAGCGCATCGCAGAATAAGGACGGGCTGATCATGAAAGCCGAAGACATCCGGACCAAGACCCAGGACCAGCTGACCGACGACCTGGCCAGCCTGAAGAAGGAGCAGTTCAACCTGCGCTTCCAGAAGGCCACCGGCCAGCTCGAGAAGACCGCGCGCGTGAGACAGGTCCGTAAGGATATTGCGCGTATCAAGACCATCGCTGCGGAAAAGTCCGCGGCTAAGAAGGCTTAAGGACGAAAACCATGCCAAAGCGCATTCTGCAGGGCACCGTCGTCAGCGACAAGAACGAGAAGACGGTTGTCGTCAAGGTCGAACGGCGCTTCACGCATCCCGTGATGAAGAAGACCGTGCGCATGACCAAGAAGTACAAGGCGCACGACGAGAACAACGCCCACAAGGTTGGCGATCAGGTGTTCATCCAGGAATCGAAGCCGATTTCCAAGGATAAGCGCTGGATCGTCGTGTCTTCGGACCAAGCCTGACCTCGGGCGTAAACAACGAATTTTGGACAGACCGGGGAGGGGCTTTGAGCCTGTCCCGTTAGAAAAGAAGAAGGCGGCCAGTCATGATTCAGATGCAAACAAACCTCGACGTCGCGGATAATTCCGGCGCCCGTCGTGTCATGTGCATCAAGGTGCTGGGCGGCTCGAAGCGGAAATACGCTTCCGTGGGCGACATCATCGTGGTGTCGATCAAGGAAGCCATCCCGCGCGGCCGCGTGAAGAAGGGCGATGTGATGAAGGCGGTCGTGGTTCGCACGGCCAAGGACATCCGCCGCCCGGACGGCAGCGTGATCCGTTTCGACAAGAACGCGGCCGTTCTCGTCGACAACAAGAAAGAGCCGATCGGCACGCGTATCTTCGGACCGGTTCCGCGCGAACTTCGCGCCAAGAACCACATGAAGATCATCTCGCTCGCGCCTGAAGTGCTGTAAGGAGCCGGACCAATGCAAAAGATTAGAAAAGGCGACAAGGTCGTCGTGCTGGCCGGCAAGGACAAGGGCCGTTCGGGCGAAGTCCTCTCGGTACAGCCGAAGGAAGACACCGCGCTGGTGCGCGGCGTCAACATGATCCGTCGTCACCAGAAGCAGTCCCAGTCCCAAGAGGGCGGGATCATCACCAAGGAAGCGCCGATCCAGCTGTCGAACATCGCGCTGGCCGACCCCAAGGATGGCAAGCCGACCCGCGTCGGTTTCATCTTCCAGAAGGACGGCAAGAAGGTGCGCGTCGCCAAGCGCTCGGGAGAAGTCATCAATGGCTAAGGCTCAAACCACGAAGCCCAAGGCTGAAAGCAAACAGTCCAAGGCCCAGAACACGCCGCGCCTCAAGCAGGTCTACAACGAGACCATCCGCAAGGCGCTGCAGGAACAGTTCGGCTACGACAACGAGATGCAGGTTCCGCGCATCGACAAGATCGTGCTGAACATGGGCGTTGGCGAAGCGACCGCCGATTCGAAGAAGCCTTCGATCGCGGCCGAAGACCTGGCGATGATCGCCGGCCAGAAGGCCGTCGTCACCCGCGCCCGCAACTCGATCGCCGGCTTCAAGGTCCGCGAGAAGATGCCGATCGGCGCCAAGGTCACGTTGCGCAAGGAACGCATGTACGAGTTCCTCGACCGCCTCGTGAACATCGCATTGCCGCGCGTCCGCGACTTCCGCGGACTGAATCCGAAGAGCTTCGATGGCCGTGGCAACTACGCCATGGGCATCAAGGAACACATCGTGTTCCCGGAGATCAACTACGACAAGGTTGATCAGATCTGGGGCATGGACGTCATCGTTTGTACGACTGCGAAGACGGACGACGAAGCCAGGGCATTGCTCAAGGCCTTCAACTTCCCCTTCCGCCAGTAACGGCAGCGAGAAAAGGAAAAATCTGAAATGGCAAAGACCAGCTCAGTCGAGAAGAACAACAGGCGCCGCAAGCTTGCCGACCAGTACGGTCCCAAGCGGGCTGCCCTCAAGGCGATCATCATGGATCAGTCCAAGCCGATGGAAGAGCGCTTCCGCGCTCAGCTGAAGCTTGCTGCCTTGCCGCGCAACTCGGCCAAGATCCGCATCCGCAACCGCTGCGAAGTTACCGGCCGTCCGCGTGCCTACTATCGCAAGCTCAAAGTATCGCGCATCGCGCTTCGTGATCTCGGCAATAACGGCCAGATCCCGGGCCTGGTCAAGTCGAGCTGGTAAGGAGGACATAACATGTCATTGAGCGATCCTCTCGGCGATATGCTGACCCGCATCCGCAACGCGTATGGCCGCAAGAAGTCGAGCGTTTCGACGCCGGCTTCGCGTCTGCGCACCCGCGTCCTCGACGTGCTGAAGGCTGAAGGCTATATCCGCGATTACAGCCAGACCGACTTCGACAACGGCAAGTCCGAAATCGAGATCGAGCTGAAGTATTTCGACGGCGCGCCGGTCGTGCGCGAAATCGCCCGCGTCTCGAAGCCAGGCCGCCGCGTCTATGTTTCGGCCAAGTCGATTCCGCAGGTCGCCAACGGCCTCGGCATCGCCATCCTTTCGACACCGAAGGGCGTGATGGCCGACCACGAAGCACGTGAACAGAACGTCGGCGGTGAAATCCTCTGCCAGATCTTCTGATCTGGCAGCTGACCGCAAAGTGGAATCCGGTCTTCGGATCGTTCCCGAAGACAGAGACCTGAAACAAGAGAAGTGACGAGGACAACAAAATGTCTCGTATTGGTAAGAAACCCGTTTCGCTGCCGCAGGGCGTGACCGCGACCGTCAACGGCCAGACCGTGACGGCGAAGGGCCCCAAGGGTGAGCTGAAGTTCGTGGTGAACGACGAAGTGCTGGTCAAGATGGAAGGCAGCGAGATCGCTGTCCAGCCGCGCGACCAGACCAAGGCCGCCCGCTCCAAGTGGGGCATGTCGCGCACGCAGATCGTCAACATCCTGCAGGGCGTCAAGGACGGTTTCGAGAAGAAGCTCGAGATCACCGGCGTCGGCTATCGCGCGGCACTTCAGGGCAAGAACCTGCAGCTGGCACTTGGCTTCAGCCATGACGTCGTCTACGAGACGCCGCAGGGCATCACCATCACGGTGCCGAAGCCGACTGAAATCACCGTGGCCGGCATCGACAAGCAGCAGGTCGGCCAGGTTGCCGCCGAGATCCGCGAATACCGCGGCCCCGAGCCTTACAAGGGCAAGGGCGTCCGTTACGCTGGCGAGAAGATCGTCCGCAAGGAAGGCAAGAAGAAGTAGTCGTGAATGGTGAATGGTGAATGGTGAAATGGCAGTAGGATAGAGCAGGGGCCGGGTGGCACTCCGCTTCTACCGTTCTCCATTTTTCCATTCACCATTCACTGCAAATCAACGCCGCGGGGAGCGGTCGCGGGAGGCGCTTTTGCCTACCGCATATGGCGGCCCCCGTTTTTTGAAGGCAAGGAAGACCATCATGGGTACCAAGGAATCCACGCAGCGCCGCGCGCAGCGCGTCCGCCGTCAGATCAAGAAGGTCGCCGGCGAGCGTCCGCGTCTGTCGGTCCACCGCACGTCGAAGAACATCTACGTGCAGGTCATCGACGACGCCAAGGGCCACACCATCGCTGCCGCTTCGACACTTGAGAAGGACTTCAAGGGTTCGCTCAAGACCGGCGCCGATACCGCCGCTGCCGCCGCGATCGGCAAGCTGATCGCCGAGCGCGCCACCAAGGCCGGCGTCAAGGAAGTCGTCTTCGACCGCGGCGCCTACATCTATCACGGCCGCGTCAAGGCGCTCGCCGAGGCTGCCCGTGAAGGTGGCTTGAGCTTCTAAGCATGATCCCGAAAAGTTGCAGACTTTTCGGATAAAGATTATGCGAAGGGAATAACTTTCGCCCCCGGTGACCCACAGAGGCACCGGATCTTATCAGCAACCGTGCTTCCGGAAAAAAACAAGGAACAGGATATGGCACAGGAACGTAGGGATGGCGGCCGCGGCCGCGATCGTGAAGAACGCGATGACGGCATGGTGGACAAGCTCGTCCACATCAACCGCGTCGCCAAGGTCGTCAAGGGCGGCCGTCGCTTCGGTTTTGCAGCACTCGTCGTGGTCGGCGACCAGAAGGGCCGCGTCGGCTTTGGTCACGGCAAGGCGCGCGAAGTGCCGGAAGCTATCCGCAAGGCAACTGAATCGGCCAAGCGCGACATGATCTTCGTGCCGCTGCGCTCGGGCCGTACGCTGCATCACGACGTCGAAGGACGCTGGGGCGCCGGACGCGTGCTGCTGCGCGCTGCCAAGCAAGGTACCGGCATCATCGCCGGTGGCCCGATGCGCGCTGTCTTCGAGACGCTCGGCATGCATGACGTGGTCGCCAAGTCGATGGGTTCGTCGAACCCCTACAACATGGTTCGCGCCACCTTCGACGCGCTGAAGAGCCAGATGCATCCCAAGGATGTGGCTGCTGCTCGCGGCATCAAGTATTCGACCCTTCAGGCCCGCCGCGGCACCGCCGTTGCGGCTGAAGAATAGTCGATCTGACCAGGGATTTTGACCATGGCCAAGAAAGCAACCAAGACCATCACCGTTGAGCAGATCGGTTCGCCGATCCGCCGTCCGAAGGAACAGCGCGCGACGCTGGTCGGCCTCGGCCTCAACAAGATGCACAAGCAGCGCACGCTGGAAGATACGCCCTCCGTGCGCGGCATGATCGCTGCCGTCCAGCATCTCGTCCGCGTCGTGGACGAGGGCTGAGCCAGAGCGCAGGAGAACTCAGATGAAACTCAACGATCTGCGTGACAAGGACGGCGCGACGCACTCCAAGAAGCGTCTCGGCCGTGGTATCGGCTCCGGCTCCGGCAAGACCGGCGGTCGCGGCGTCAAGGGCCAGAAGGCGCGCTCCGGCGTTGCCATCAACGGCTTCGAGGGTGGCCAGATGCCGCTCTACCGGCGCCTGCCGAAGCGTGGCTTCAACAACATCTTCGCCAAGAGCTTCACCGTCGTGTCGCTGGCCCGCATCCAGGTGGCCATCGACGCCAAGAAGCTCGACGCCAAGGCAACCGTGACGGCTGAATCGCTGGTTGCCGCCGGCGTTATCCGCCGCGTCAAGGACGGCGTGCGCATCCTCTCGGACGGCGAGATCAAGGCGAAGCTCGCCTTTGACGTTGCCGGCGCCTCCAAGGCCGCGATCGAGAAGATCGAAAAGGCCGGCGGCTCGGTCAAACTGCCGGAAAAGGCAGCTGCCGAGTAACGGCGATTTGAAGCGCGATCGGCAAGAGTGGGATCCATTTTTTGCTCACGATTGCGCTTTGATCTGCGCAATTTAGGCGGCCGCGTCGACGCGGCCGCTTGCATGTTTAGAGCCCGGAGCTTATCTCGTGAGCTTCGGTGAAACGCACCGCCTGACCTCAGGGCCATCAAGCGTTACCAAGCGGAGAATCAGGCATGGCTTCGGCTGCTGAACAATTAGCCTCGAATCTGAATTTCTCGGCCTTCGCCAAAGCGGAGGATCTGAAGAAACGCATCTGGTTCACGATCGGCGCGCTGCTCGTCTATCGGCTCGGCACCTATATCCCGCTTCCCGGCATCAATCCCGACGCCTTCGCCCAGGCCTTCTCCTCGCAGAGCAAGGGCGTGCTGGGCATGTTCAACATGTTCGCCGGTGGCGCCGTACAGCGCATGGCGATCTTTGCGCTCGGCATCATGCCTTACATCTCCGCCTCCATCATCATGCAGCTGATGACCTCGGTCATCCCGTCGCTGGAAGCGCTGAAGAAGGAAGGCGAACAGGGCCGCAAGGTCATCAACCAATACACGCGCTACGGCACCGTGCTGCTCGCGCTGGTTCAGGCCTATGGCATTTCGGTCGGTCTGGAAGGCGGCAACGGCATCGTCAGCGATCCCGGCATGTTCTTCCGTATCTCGACCGTCGTGACGCTGGTCGGCGGCACCATGTTCCTGATGTGGCTCGGCGAGCAGATCACCGCCCGCGGCATCGGCAACGGCATTTCGCTGATCATCTTCTCCGGCATCGTCGCCGGCCTGCCGCACGCCATCTCCGGCACGCTGGAGCTTGGCCGTACCGGCGCGCTGTCGACCGGCCTGATCCTGGCGATCATCGTGCTCGCCATCGTCGTCATCGCCTTGATCGTGTTCTTCGAGCGCGCCCAGCGCCGCTTGCTGATCCAGTATCCGAAGCGCCAGGTCGGCAACCGCATGTTCCAGGGCGATACCTCGCATCTGCCGCTGAAGCTCAACACGTCGGGCGTCATTCCGCCGATCTTCGCCTCGTCGCTGCTGCTGCTGCCGGCCACCGTCGCCGGCTTCTCGCAGACGACCAACATGCCGGCCTGGGCTAGCACCGTGCTCGCCTCGCTCGGCCATGGCCAGCCGCTCTACATGCTGTTCTATGCGGCGATGATCGTGTTCTTCGCCTTCTTCTACACTGCGATTGTCTTCAACCCGAAGGACACAGCCGACCAGCTCAAGAAGCATTCGGGCTTCATCCCGGGCTATCGTCCGGGCGAGCGCACAGCCGATTATATCGATTACGTTCTCACCCGCATCACCGTCGTCGGCGCCATCTATCTGGTGCTGGTGTGCCTGCTGCCGGAGTTCCTGATCTCGGCGACTGGCGTACCATTCTACCTTGGTGGCACATCGCTTCTGATCGTGGTCAGTGTCACGCTCGATACGGTTGCGCAGATTCAGGGTCACCTGATTGCGCACCAGTATGAAGGCCTGATCAAGAAGTCGAAGCTGCGCGGGGGGAAGAAAGCCAGATGAGGTTGATATTGCTTGGGCCGCCAGGAGCGGGCAAGGGGACACAAGCACAAAGACTGGTAGAAAAACACGGCATACCCCAGCTTTCGACGGGCGACATGTTGCGTGCTGCCGTCCAGGCTGGCACCGAAGTCGGCAAGCGCGCCAAGGCGGTGATGGATGCCGGTGAGCTGGTGTCCGACGCCATCGTCAACGCGATCGTCGCCGAGCGTATCGATCAGGCCGACTGTGCCAACGGGTTCATCCTCGACGGATATCCGCGGACCCTGGTGCAGGCGGACGCGGTTGAGCAGATGCTTTCGGATCGCTCCCAGGGCCTCGACGCCGTCATCGAACTTGTCGTTGACGACAAGGCGCTGGTCGGCCGGATAGTCAAGCGCGCCGACGAGGCACAGGCCGCCGGTCTGCCCGTTCGCAAGGACGACAATCCGGCCGTGTTCGAGGAGCGTCTGCGAGAGTACTACAAGAAGACGTCGCCGCTGATTGGCTATTACTACGCCAAGGGCAAGCTCCGGAGTGTCGACGGCATGGCCGATATCGATGCCGTGACGGAGCAGATCGAAGCGGTGCTCAAGGACGCAGCGCGGGGAAATTAACGATTGCACTTGACGGAAGCGGTTCGCTGCGGTATGGCGGCCCGTCTTCCTATCAGGTATAGGCTTTGCTTGTCCGCAAGGGCAAGGCAGCCGCTTTGAACTGGAAACTCCCGCATGGACCGGCCTCCACCGGACGCGGGGCAACTTAGCGCCGGGCCTGCCTTGTTTAGAAGGTTGGCCGGCCCACATGGAGAAGAGAAGAATATGGCTCGTATAGCCGGCGTCAACATTCCGACCAACAAGCGCGTCGTCATTGCGCTTCAGTACATTCACGGCATTGGCAAGAAGTTCGCCCAGGAGATCGTCGACAAGGTCGGCATCCCGGCCGAGCGTCGCGTCAACCAGCTCACCGACGCGGAAGTGCTGCAGATCCGCGAGGCGATCGATCGCGATTATCAGGTCGAGGGTGACCTGCGCCGCGAAGTCTCGATGAACATCAAGCGGCTCATGGACCTCGGCTGCTACCGCGGCCTGCGTCACCGCCGCTCGCTGCCGGTCCGCGGCCAGCGCACGCATACCAATGCGCGCACCCGCAAGGGCCCGGCCAAGTCGATCGCCGGCAAAAAGAAGTAATTTGGTGAATGGTGAAATGGTGAATGGTGAATGGCCTGGTCTATTCACCATTCACTATTCACCGCTCACTCAGGTGGAGCCGCTGGCATTACGGCGGTGTAGAGATCAACTGAAAGGACTATCATGGCCAAGGAAGCCGCTCGTGTTCGCCGTCGCGAACGCAAGAACATCTCGTCGGGCGTTGCCCACGTCAATTCGACCTTCAACAACACGATGATCACCATCACCGACGCGCAGGGCAATTCGATTGCCTGGTCGTCGGCCGGTGCCCAGGGCTTCAAGGGTTCGCGCAAGTCGACCCCGTTCGCTGCCCAGATGGCTGCCGAGGATGTTGCCAAGAAGGCCCAGGAACACGGCATGCGCATGCTCGAAGTCGAGGTTTGCGGACCCGGTTCCGGTCGTGAATCGGCACTGCGTGCCCTGCAGGCGGCCGGCTTCACCATCACCTCGATCCGTGATGTGACGCCGATCCCGCACAATGGCTGCCGCCCGCGCAAGAAGCGTCGCGTCTAAGCAATTTACCGAACGTCGCGCGAGCGCCCTTGGGGCGCTCCTCCACGGCATTCCAGGTCGCCCGCCACGATTGGATGGTGGCGGGTCAACGGAAGGAAAGCATCATGATCCAGAAAAATTGGCAGGAACTGATCAAGCCGAACAAGATCGAGTTCTCGTCGAAGAAGAAGACGCTGACCACGCTGGTCGCCGAGCCGCTCGAGCGTGGCTTTGGCCTGACGCTGGGCAACGCGCTGCGTCGCGTGCTTTTGTCTTCGCTGCGCGGTGCGGCTGTTACCGCCGTGCAGATCGACGGTGTTCTGCATGAATTCTCGTCCATCGCCGGTGTGCGCGAGGACGTGACCGATATCGTCTTGAACATCAAGGAAATCGCCATCCGCATGGAAGGCGACGGCCCCAAGCGCATGGTCGTTCGCAAGCAGGGACCAGGTGCGGTTCTTGCCGGCGACATCCAGACGGTTGGCGACGTCGAGATCCTCAACCCCGACCACGTCATCTGCACGCTGGACGAGGGCGCTGAAATCCGCATGGAATTCACCGTCGACACCGGCAAAGGTTACGTGCCGGCCGACCGCAACCGCGCCGAAGACGCGCCGATCGGCCTCATCCCGGTCGACAGCCTCTATTCGCCGGTCAAGAAGGTTTCGTACAAGGTCGAGAACACCCGCGAGGGCCAGGTTCTCGACTATGACAAGCTGACCATGACCATCGAGACCGACGGTTCGATCACCGGCGAGGACGCGGTGGCTTTCGCCGCCCGCATCCTGCAGGACCAGCTCGGCCTGTTCGTCAACTTCGACGAGCCGCAGAAGGAAGTCGCCACCGAGGCCGTCACCGAGCTCGCCTTCAACCCGGCGCTGCTCAAGAAGGTCGACGAACTCGAGCTTTCAGTGCGTTCGGCCAACTGCCTGAAGAACGACAACATCGTCTATATCGGCGACCTGATCCAGAAGACCGAAGCCGAGATGCTGCGCACCCCGAACTTCGGCCGCAAGTCGCTGAACGAGATCAAGGAAGTCCTGGCGGCGATGGGCCTGCACCTCGGCATGGAAGTGCCGGACTGGCCGCCGGAAAACATCGAAGACCTCGCCAAGCGTTACGAAGATCAATATTGAGCATGAATTCCAAGGATCGGCGGCGTGGGCCGCTCGATCCGACGGTCATGCGGAAAACCATCAGGGGCCTCGGCCTCTTGAACAACTGAAGAAGGAAAAGAGCCATGCGCCACGGTTTCAAAGGCCGTCGCTTCGCCCGAAGCATTAGCCATCGCAAGTCGATGTTCGCCAACCTCGCCGTGTCGCTGCTCGAGCATGAGCAGATCGTCACCACCCTGCCGAAGGCGAAGGATTTGCGTCCGATCGTCGAGAAGCTGGTGACGCTCGGCAAGCGCGGCGACCTGCACGCCCGCCGCCAGGTGATCGCGCAGATCGGCAATGAAGGCGTCGTCAAGCGCCTGTTCGACACCATCGCCCCGCGCTACGCCACCCGCAATGGCGGCTATCTGCGCATCATGAAGGCGGGCTTCCGCCACGGTGACAATGCCGCCATGGCCGTCATCGAGTTCGTCGATCGCGACATTTCGGCCAAGGGCGCCGGCGACCGCGCCCGCATCGAAGCCGAAGGCACCGAAGCGGACGCCGCAGCCGCATAAGGCTCGGTTTTTTCCAAATGAGTTCAAAGGGGCCTTCGGGCCCCTTTTTTGGTTTTCTGGAAGCAATAGAAGGCGGTCAAAGTCGATCTCCTGGGCGAAACCGAGGGTCTCTGCCCAAAATAATCGGATTTCGGCGGCTTAGCCTTTCATTTTGCACAATCGTCGGGACAATGCCCCCGAACTCGCCTTGGAGGATTCGTGAATGCGCGCCAACCGACTGTCCCTTGTTCTGCTCTTCGCCATGATGGCGTTTGCGGCCGCACCGGTGGTCAGGCAGGCATTGGCCGAGGAGACCAAGACCGATCCCGGCCTGTCCGACGTGCTGACCGACCTGCTGCATGGTGTCGAAGGCGAGAACGCCACCTCCGGTCCCGACAAGCGCGTGCCGTTCGGCCGCGAGGAGGTACAGCTGTCGTTTGCGCCGCTGGTCAAGCAGACGGCGCCGGCCGTGGTCAATGTCTACGCCTCGCAGACCGCCAAGGTGACGTCGCCTTTCGACGGCGATCCCTTCTTCGAGGAATTCTTCGGCCGCTCGCAGCCGCGTGCGCAGTCGTCGCTCGGCTCCGGCGTGCTGGTCGATCCGACCGGCGTCGTGGTCACCAATTACCACGTCATCAAGGATGCCGATCAGGTCAAGGTGGCGACCGCGGACGGGCGTGAGTTCGACAGCAAGGTGCTGCTCAAGGACGAGACGCTCGACCTTGCCGTGCTCAAGATCACCTCGGACAAGCCGTTTCCGGTGATTGCCATTGGCGATTCCGACGCGCTCGAGGTCGGCGATCTGCTGCTGGCTATCGGCAATCCCTTCGGCGTCGGCCAGACCACCACCAGCGGCATCGTCTCGGCGCTTGCCCGCAGCCATATCGGCGTGTCGGATTCCAGTTTCTTCATCCAGACGGACGCTGCCATCAACCCCGGCAATTCCGGCGGCGCGCTGATCAACATGGGCGGCCAGCTGGTCGGCATCAACACGGCCATCTACAGTCGCGGTGGTGGTTCGATCGGCATTGGCTTCGCCATTCCCTCGAACATGGTTCGCGCCTTTGCCGATGCCGCCAAAGCTGGGCTCGATTTCTTCGAGCGGCCCTATGTCGGCGCCGAGTTCGAAGCGGTGACGCCGCAGATTGCCGAATCGCTCGGCATGGAGAAGCCGACCGGTGCACTGGTCTCGTCCGTCGAGGCGACCGGACCGGCCGCCAAGGCGGGGCTCAAGCCCGGCGACGTCGTGCTGCAGCTCAACGGCAAACCGGTCGAGAGCATCGAGGCGCTGGACTACCGGATGGCGACGCTGTCGATCGGCACCACCGCCAATTTCGCGGTTCTGACCAAGGGTCAGCAGGCGGCGATGGACATCGCGCTGGAGCGCGCTCCGGAAGGCATGAAGGCTGCCGAAGTGACCCTGCATGGCCGCAGTCCGTTCTCAGGCGCCAAGGTCGCGGAACTGTCGCCCCGGCTCGCCCAGCGGCTTGGCCTGCGCACAGATATGAAGGGCGTCACCGTGGTCGACATCAACCGCGATTCGCCGGCCGCCGATTTCGGCTTCCAGCCGGGCGACATCGTGCGCGAAGTGAACGGCACCACCATCGATACCGCGGCGACCTTGGAGCTGGCGGCCAAGACGGATACACGCTGGTGGCGCTTTACGGTCGAGCGCGGCGGGCAGATACTGCGTCAGGTGTTGCGTTATTAGAGCAGGTCCCTTCGGGCCCATGCTCCAACCAAAAAGAAGTGCATGGCCGATCTGTTCAGCGTCGATGAACCGGAAAAGGTGCCGCCCGGGCGGCCGCTGGCCGACAGGCTGCGGCCGAGAAACCTCGGCGAGGTCGTCGGCCAGGAACATCTGACCGGCCCCGACGGCGCACTGACCCGGCTGATCGGTTCCGGCTCGCTTGGCTCGATGATCTTCTGGGGCCCGCCCGGCACCGGCAAGACCACGGTGGCGCGGCTGCTCGCCGGCGAAACCAGCCTGGCCTTCGAACAGATATCGGCGGTGTTTTCCGGCGTCGCCGATTTGAAGAAGGTGTTCGAGGCGGCCAAGCTGCGCCGTACGAACGGCCGCCAGACCTTGCTGTTCGTCGACGAAATCCACCGCTTCAACCGCGCCCAGCAGGACAGTTTTCTCCCTGTCATGGAGGACGGGACTGTCGTGCTGGTTGGCGCCACAACCGAAAACCCGTCCTTCGAGCTGAATGCCGCTCTGCTGTCGCGCGCGCGCGTTCTGGTCTTCCATTCATTGGGTGAGGAGAGCATCGCCAAGCTCATGGCGCGGGCCGAGGAAACCGAGGGCAGGGCGCTGCCGCTCGACGACGAAGCACGAACGATGCTCATCCGCATGAGCGATGGCGACGGCCGCGCCTCGCTGACGCTCGCCGAAGAGGTCTGGCGGGCGGCAAAGCCCGGCGAGGTCTTCGATCCCGAGGGCTTGCAGCGCATCGTCCAGCGCCGTGCGCCGATCTACGACAAGGGCCAGGACGGCCATTACAATCTGATCTCGGCGCTGCACAAATCGGTGCGTGGCTCGGACCCCGATGCAGCTCTTTATTATCTTGCGCGCATGTTCGATGCCGGCGAGGATCCGCTCTATCTCGGCCGCCGTCTGGTGCGCATGGCCATGGAAGACATCGGCCTTGCCGATCCGCAGGCGCTTGTCGTCGCCAACGCCGCCAAGGATGCTTACGACTATCTCGGCTCGCCCGAGGGCGAACTCGCCTTTGCCGAGGCCACCGTCTATCTCGCCACCGCGCCCAAATCCAACGCCGTCTACACCGCGTTCAAGGCAGCCACGCGGGCCGCGAAGGAACACGGCTCGCTGCTGCCGCCCAAGCACATCCTCAATGCGCCGACCAAGCTGATGAAAGAGGAGGATTACGGCGCCGGCTATCGCTACGACCATGACGAGCCGGACGCCTTTTCGGGGCAGGATTACTTTCCTGAGAAGATGGGCCGCCAGACCTTCTATGATCCGCCCGAGCGCGGCTTCGAGCGCGATATCAGGAAGCGGCTCGATTATTGGGCGAAGCTGCGCAAAGAGCGGGAATAGCAGGTTTGCGTGACCCGGTCGTCGTCACGCTCCGAAACGAGGGTTTGCCCTGGGGCATTTCCGCCTGGTTCCCAGGGAAAAATGGGACGAGCTTGGCCTGCCGGCGGTGCATTGACCTGATACCGGCAGGCTTCATCAGGCAGCCAGCCGGCCGCGATACCACGGCCGTTGTGTGGTGACCTAAAAAACCTTATCAAGGCGCACGACCGGGCGGTGGTCGTTGCCGTGATTTGGGCACCTCATTCGCAACAGGATCGCGCTTTGCGCGTGGAAAAATGACAAAAACCCTTCGCAAATCCCTTCGCAAATTCGCCATTGCCATCCCGCTTCTCGCCCTTGGCTTTTATTTCATTCCCATCCTGACAACGATCTTCATCGTTTGCGGCCTCATCGACGTGCTGCGCAACGACCGCAAGGATTTATCGCTGTTCAGCGGTTACTTCCTCGGCAACGGCCTGTTCACCTGGCTGCTTTCGCCGTTCAACCTGCTGGTCGACCTGCTGTGCTACAGAAATCCGGGCGTCTGGAAGCTGGAGCAGTTTCCCGCCGACTATCAGCGCGAGGTCAATGAGGTCCTGGACATCTTCAAGGCGCGCAAGGACGAGATCATCGCCGACATCGACGCCAATTTCGGCGCCGGCCGGCGCGGCATGTATGTCTACCAGTGGTACGGCAAGCACAAGATCGACAACGTCGCCGAGTTCAACAAGGATTTCAAATACATCAAGACCATCGCCGTTTCCGTCTTCAGCAAGCGCGAATCGACCTCCTGGCACTTCGGCCCACTGCGGCTCAGCCTGCGCATCCTCTACAATCTGATCCCGGTGAAATCGGAGATTTTCGTCGAGTGCGGCAATGTCAAGAACTACTGGTACGACAATCCGCTGTTCATCTTCGACGACACGCTGCTGCATCGCTCGGTCAACGAGTATGACGGCCGCCGCTACTGCGTGTTCATGGACATCATCCGCCCGTCCCCGGTTCCCGGGCTGATCGCGGCCATGCTTTCCATCGTCTCGGTGAGCGTCGAGCGCATCAATTCCATGTTCTACAAGAACTGGAAGATGATCGGCTCGACCAAGCCGAAGAAGACCGAGACGACCTGAGTTTGAGATCATCGATGCTGCCGGCTCTGCCGCAGCATCGGGTCGCTCCGCATGTGTGAGACCTGGCCATCTTGCGGGTCACCGATGCGCCAGAACGGCTCTTGGCTGCGTAAACGATAGTCCCGGGCCTTTGGCTTCGACCGTTCTCCCTCTTCTCCTCCTGGCGGCCTCAAGTGACGAAGAACAGCTCTCTCGGATTTTGGGCAAGAACGTATCTATGCACCGTTCTGCTGGGAATTGCCCTTGCAGCCATTTATGTAAGGCTTGAAGAGCCAGTCTATTATTGGGACTTCGCTGCCTATTTCGTCACGTTTAATCGGCAGGGCGCGCTCTTGGCCGACAGCCCTCTCCAGTGGCTCAGCCAATTGCGGACCTCGATCGCAACGGATGACTACAGCGCGGCAATTTTGGTGCCGCTGATGCCGTTTCACATGGTTTTTGGCGGCTCGAGGCTTTCATATATCGCCGGAATAGTCGCGGTTTACCTGGTCCCAACCGCTCTTTTCATAGGCAGAATGAGCTATCTGGAGGTGGCCACCGAGACCTCTTCATCCCGAAACTGGCTCACCGTCTGGATTGCGGCCTTTCTCTACACGCCGTTCTGGGCAGCGACGCTTCGTGGATTGCCCGACATTGCCGGCTGCCTCGCCCTTGCTGCGGCGACCTACTTTCTCTGGAAATCGAGGCTCCTGACCCACGAGCCGGTGATCAGTGGAATACGCGTCGGCGTATGCCTGTGGTTGGCGTTCGTGCTCCGACGCTGGTACGCCTATCCTGTCATAGGCATTGGGATTTCCGCTGTATTCTTCTGTTTGTTGCAGGTTGCGAAAGATCGGGACTTTCCGGCTCTTCGGAATGCCGTCGTCGGGGGCTTGTGTGCGATCCTCGTTGTTGTCGGAGCCGCATTGACCTTCCAGCAACCCCTGATCCTCAAGATCCTGGGAACCAGCTATGGCGATCTCTATAACGGATATAAGACGAACTTCGTCTCGCAGATCGACCAGGTAGGATCCCGGCTCAGCTATGTGAGCTGGCTGTTGATCGTACTGGGCCTTTATATCTCTGTTGTACGCCGAAACGGATTTTCCCTGTTCTGCGCCGTCGCCTCGGCACTCACCTTTTTTCTCTTTACCCGGATGCAGGATCCGGATCGTCATCATTCAATGCCGATGTTTCTCTGGCTCTTTCCTGCATATGCCCAGGCAATCGTTGCGATCGTTTCGACGCCGGCGCTGAGAACGCGATGGTCAGCCATTGCGATAGCCGTTGCCGCCGGGTTGGCGTTTTCTGGTACTTTTTTTCCACTTGGCCGGCAGTTGCTGTCGCCGATCAGCTACGTTTTTGCCAGGGAAGCCACGCTCCCGCTTCACCTCGACAACCTTCCTGAATACAGACGCCTTGTTGATGACCTTCTTGAAAAGATGGAACCCGAGGACCGTTTTTCGGTATTTGCTTCCGGCTCGGTCATGAGTGACTCGCTATTGTATGAAATGGACAAAGACCTCTACCCCCGTATCGAGTGGGTTTGTCAGGTTGATAGTCGTGATCAATTCAGGCCGGGAGCGTTGAAATCCAGATATATTGTCGTAACCGATCCGCCCGTCACTCATTTGCAATCGGGTGCGCAGATTTGTGTCACGATACCGGACCAATATATTGTCGAGGGCAAAGGCATCGGCGCCGCATATAGGCGCATCGCGGCATATCAATTGTCCGGCGACGTCAAGGGCTATCTCTACGAACAGGTGCGCCCGGTCAGCAAAACGGAAATAGATGCCCTCTACGACGAGTTCAGGAAGAAATATCCAGGCTGGACAACACCTGAGTGGTGATCAGTTCGACTGGTCTGTGCGGTTCCGCCCACAACACAAGGGATTGACCGTGCCGCCCCTGTAGGGGCAGTAAACGGTCATGTTCAATCTGCTTCTCGTTATGGTCGGTGGCGGCATCGGCGCCGGTATTCGACACCTCGCCAACACAGGCGCGCTGCGCCTTGTCGGCCCCAACTATCCCTGGGGCACGATGGCCATCAACATCGTCGGCTCCTTCGCCATGGGGCTGTTCATCGCCGTCCTGGCGCGCCGCGGCGGATCGAACGAACTTAGGCTGTTCGTCGCCACCGGTATTCTGGGCGGCTTCACCACTTTCTCAGCCTTTTCGCTCGATTTCGCGACGCTGTGGGAGCGAGGAGCCATGCTGCCAGCGTTTGGTTACGCGCTTGCCAGCGTCATTGGCGCCATTATCGCCCTGTTTCTGGGACTTTGGCTCGCAAGAACCGTTTCATAATGCTATTGCCGCGCCGAGAGCAGGGCAGAGCCCTGCCGGGAAACGGATAAGCGAAAAGATATGGCAGGCGTTGAACAGATCACGGTGGAGGCCGGCGAGGCGGGCATGCGGCTCGATCGCTGGTTCAAGACCCATTTCCCGGGCCTTGGTTTCGGCCATCTGCAGAAGCTGCTGCGCTCCGGCCAGATCCGCGTCGATGGCGGCCGGGTCAAGGCCGATACGCGTGTCGAGCCCGGCCAGATGGTGCGCGTCCCGCCGCTCGAGGTGGACAAGAAGGGCGAGAGCGCGCTGACCGGTCACTCGATCCGCAACCAGGGCGATGCCGATGTCCTGGCGAAAATGCTGATCCATGAGGATCCCAAGGTCTTCGTCTTCAACAAGCCGGCAGGCCTTGCCGTGCAGGGTGGCTCCGGCGTCACCCGCAATGTCGACGACATGCTGGAAGCCTGGCGCAACCAGAAGGGCGAGAAGCCGCGCCTGGTGCACAGGCTGGACCGCGACACCTCGGGTGTCCTAGTGGTCGCCCGCACCCGGCTTGCTGCCATGAAACTCGCGGAAGCGTTTCGCGCCCGCGAAACCAAGAAGACCTACTGGGCGTTGGTCAAGGGTGTGCCGCCCAAGCGCGAGGACAAGATCTCGACCTGGCTGATCAAGGAGCCGACGCCTGACGGTGACCGCGTCCGCGTCGCCGCGCACGGCGAAAAGGGCGCCGACCACGCCGTGTCCTACTATCGCATCATCGAGCAGGCGGCGCAGACGATGACCTGGCTGGAGATGGAGCCCTATACCGGCCGCACCCACCAGCTTCGTGTCCATGCCGCTTACATCGGCTGCCCGATCCTGGGCGATCCGAAATATTTCGAGGCCGACACCAATTGGGATTTTCCGGGCGGCATTCAAAACCGCCTGCACCTGCATGCGCGGCGCATCATCATTCCGCATCCGGACAAGGGCGTCATCGATGTCACCGCGCCGATGCCGCCGCACATGCGCCAGAGCTGGAACCTGATCGGCTTCGACGACGCCAGCGCGGAGGATTGACTTTGAGCGGCGCAACCGACGCGCTCGATCGCCGCGACACGGTCGACATGGCCGCCGCCGCCATCATGGTGGGCCTGACCTTTTCCTGGGGGTTGAACTATGTCGCCGCCAAGATCTCCTACGCCGGCTACGACCCGGTCTTCCTGTCGATCGCGCGCTCGATCATCGGCGGTTTGTGTGTCTTCGCCTGGTGCCGGTGGCGCGGCATCGCGCTTTTCACGCGCGACGGGACATTGCGCGCCGGCATAGCCGTGGGGGCGCTTTTCGGCATCGAGTTCCTCTGCCTCTATGTCGGCCTGGAGCACACGACCGTCGCCCGCAACACGCTGCTGGTCAACACGATGCCGTTCTGGATGTTGCTCGGCGGCCATCTCCTGCTCGGCGAACGGATCACCTTGAGGAAATTCCTCGGCCTGCTAATGGCTTTTGCCGGCCTTGCCGCGGTGTTTTCCGACAAGCTTGGCGGTGGCGGGGATATGCTGTTCGGCGATCTCCTGAGCCTCGGCTCCGGATTTTTCTGGGCCTTGACCAACATCCTCATCAAGCGGTCGAAGCTGGTCGAGGCGAGCGCCGAAAAGCTCCTGCTCTATCAGCTCGCCGGTGCTGCAATCGTCGGCATGTTGGTGCTGCCTCTCGCGGGTCCGCCCGTTCGCGACCCGACCGTGCTGCCGACATTGGCACTGCTTTTCCAGGCGGTGTACATCGTCGCCTTCACCTATGTGCTGTGGTTCTGGCTGCTGCGGCGCTATCCGGCGTCAGGCCTGTCCAGTTTCACCTTCCTGTCGCCGGTTTTCGGCGTGTTATGCGGCGCGATCATCTTGAACGAGCCGCTGACCATGCGCATTTTCCTGGCACTTGGCCTGATCGCCGCCGGCCTGATCATCGTCAACCGGCCGGTACGCAAGCTGACGCCGGTGTGAGAGAGACTTTCATGCGAGATATCCTCAACGACCTCGAGGCGGGCAAGCATCTTTCCGACCCGGATCCGGTGCGCCGCGCCCAGATCCAGATGAAGACGCCTCTGCCGAAGCGCTTCTACAAGACCGTTTCGGTCGCGCCGGTGGAAGGCGGCTTTGCCGTGCATCTCGACGGCAAGCCGGTACGCACGCCGGGCAAAGCGCTGCTGGCGCTGCCGACCGAGGCTGCGGCTGCGCTCGTCGCTGACGAGTTCGCCGCCCAGGGCGAGACCATCGATCCGGTGACGATGCCGATGATGCGCCTCGTCAACACCGCCATCGACGGCGTCGCCAGCGATCCGCAGGCGGTGCTGGAAGACATCCTGCGCTTTGCCTCGTCCGATCTGCTCTGCTACCGCGCCGATGCACCGCAAGGGCTGGTGGAGCGGCAGAACGAACATTGGGACCCGGTGCTCGATTGGGCGCGCGGCAGCCTCGGCGCAAGGTTCAATCTCGCCGAAGGCATCATCCACGTCGAGCAGCCGCGCGAAGCCATCGCCGTGCTGGGCAGCCATCTCGCCCAGCGCGCCGAACCGCTGCGGCTCGCCGCCATCCATGTGATGACCTCGCTGACCGGCTCGGCGCTGCTGGCGCTGGCTGTCGATTTCGGCGAGCTCGACGCCGAGGCTGCCTGGGCTGCCGGCCATGTCGACGAGGACTGGCAGATCGAGCATTGGGGGCAGGATGCGGAGGCAGTCGCGCGCCGCGCGGCCCGCAAGCGCGACATGATGGCTGCCGTCGGCCTGCTCGAAGCGCTCAAGGGCTGACGGTTCCACCGCTCGCCCTGCTTCATCCCGCAGTGCACCTAATACCAAAGTCATAATCCCAAAGACGCGCTGCCTTTGGCGAGCGCTTTCTGTCATTTTTCCGAGATGGCTGCGCCTGAGTCCGTGTTCGGAGGAGAACACGGATGTTGATGCGCAGCATCGAGGACAAGGGTCTCACGGGAGGAAAGACAATGGCAATCGCATCGACCGCCGGCGGAACGAGCCGCGGCATGACGCGGGAAGAGAAGAAGGTCATCTTCGCTTCCTCGCTCGGCACCGTTTTCGAATGGTACGATTTCTATCTCTACGGCTCGCTCGCAGTGTTCATCGGCTCGACGTTTTTCAGTCCGACCATTCCGGAAGCGACGCGCAATATCTTCGCGCTGCTGGCTTTCGCCGCCGGCTTCCTGGTTCGCCCGTTCGGCGCACTGCTGTTCGGCCGCATCGGCGACCTTGTCGGCCGTAAATATACGTTCCTTGTCACCATGACGATCATGGGCCTGTCGACCTTCCTCGTCGGCTTGCTGCCTGGATATGCGACTTTGGGCATCGCGGCCCCCGTGATCCTGATCATCCTGCGCATGCTGCAGGGCCTGGCGCTGGGCGGCGAATATGGTGGCGCGGCCACTTATGTCGCCGAGCACGCGCCGGATAACCGGCGCGGTTATTATACGTCGTGGATCCAGACGACGGCGACGCTCGGCCTGTTCCTGTCGCTGATTGTGATCCTGATCGTACAGGCTTCACTGAGCAAGGAAACCTACGCTGCCTGGGGCTGGCGTATTCCGTTCATCGTCTCCTTCCTGCTGCTCGGCATCTCGATCTGGATCCGGCTCTCGCTCTCCGAATCGCCGACCTTCCAGCGCATGAAGGATGAGGGGAAGGGCTCCAAGGCGCCGCTCACGGAAGCCTTCGGCCAATGGAAGAATGCCAAGATTGCCCTGCTGGCGCTGCTCGGCCTCACCGCCGGCCAGGCCGTGGTCTGGTACAACGGCCAGTTCTACGCGCTGTTCTTCCTGACCAACGTGCTCAAGGTCGACGCGCAGTCGGTCAACATCATGATCGCCATCGCACTGGCGGTCGGTTCGATCTTCTTCGTCGTCTTCGGCTGGCTCTCCGACAAGATCGGCCGCAAGCCGATCATCATGGCTGGCCTGGCTCTGGCTATCGTCTGTACCTTCCCGCTGTTCAAGGCGCTGACCTGGGCTGCCAATCCGGCGCTTGCCACGGCGCAGCAGAACACCCGCGCCACGGTGACGGCTGCACCCGGCGACTGCAGGTTCCAGTTCAATCCGGTCGGCACGGCGAAGTTCACGACCTCGTGTGACATCGCGACGTCGTTCCTGACCAAGAACTCGGTTCCATTTGACGTGGTGTCGACGGCTGCCGCCGGAACAGCCGCATCGGTCAAGATCGGCAACGAGACGGTGGAATCCTATGACGCCGTCGCTGCTGGCGATCAAGCCAAGGCCAAGGACGCGGCCTTCGTGAAAGCAGTCAACATGTCTCTGAAAGACGGAGGCTATCCGCTGAAGCGTGCGGCGATCAAGGTTGCGGACCAGAAGCTCGACGCGTTTGTCGCCGCCAACCCGGAACTGAAGCTGGACGCTGCCGCAATCCGCGCCGGTGAAAAGGCTACTGTGCCGATCGACCAGGCCGTGAAGGACAAGTTGCTGACCACCGATGAAGCAGCGGGTGCGCCTGAAGTCACCGTCTACAATATTCCAGGTGGCGGCGCGTTCGCTATGTTCGCCGACCCGGCGGCCGTGAACTGGCCAATGACCATCGGTATCCTGTTCATCTTGGTCCTGTTCGTGACCATGGTCTACGGGCCGATCGCGGCGATCCTGGTCGAGATGTTCCCGACCCGCATTCGCTACACCGGCATGTCGCTGCCCTACCACATCGGCAATGGCTGGTTCGGAGGCCTGCTGCCGGCAACGGTGTTCGCGCTGAGTGCCTACAAGGGCGACATATATTATGGTCTCTGGTATCCGGTGGTAATCGCGGCGATGTCGCTGGTCATCGGCATGATCTTCGTGAAGGATACGCTCGGCACCGACCTGCACGCCAAGGAGTAGGCGAGCTCAACTGGTCAAAGAAAAACCCGGCGCGAGCAATCGCGCCGGGTTTTTCTGTTGTATGGCCTGGAGACGGCTAGCTCTTGCGAGGCAGTTCGGCTTCCGCGATGGCAGCCTCGTGGTACCAGGCCTCGCCATGGTCGAGCGGGTGATCGCGCAAAGAGGCAAGCTCTGCCGCGAACTTAGCCTTCACGCCTAAATTTGAGGCAGTCATGCGTGCTGCCACCGGGAACATCAAGATTTTTGCCGACGGACGGGCTGACGTGATTTCCATTGTCGGTCGCCTTTCTTCTGCGGACCTTGGTCGATTCATCTTTCCATCAAAGTAGGTCCTGCAAACCGCTTAGGCAAGATGCCTAAAGAAAGATCAGCATTTGCCTGTTATTAAGGCAGATTCTGCCTTTGGTCGATCCTGGCGCAATGCTTAGACGGCTCGGCTGCATCGCTGGGATGAACGGGCATTTTTGACGCACCCGGCGCAGCGGAAATGGCACACGAATTGCATTTTATCGACTTGGCAGCTGGGCTGCTGGATGGCTCGGCGCGCCGGCGTCATCCAGGTTCGGTGATCAAGCAACGAGAGGCTAGAATGACGAAATACAAGCTCGAGTACATTTGGCTCGATGGATACATCCCGGTCCCCAACCTTCGCGGCAAGACGCAGATCAAGGAATTCGCCGAATTCCCGACGCTCGAGCAGCTGCCGCTCTGGGGCTTCGACGGTTCCTCGACCCAGCAGGCCGAGGGGCACAGCTCCGACTGCGTGCTGAAGCCGGTCGCTGTCTATCCCGATCCCGCCCGCACCAACGGCGTGCTGGTGATGTGCGAAGTCATGATGCCTGATGGCGTCACGCCGCACGCCTCCAACAACCGCGCCACCATCCTTGATGACGAGGGTGCCTGGTTCGGCTTCGAGCAGGAATATTTCTTCTACAAGGACGGCCGCCCGCTCGGCTTCCCCGAGAGCGGCTATCCCGCACCGCAGGGCCCGTACTACACCGGCGTCGGCTATTCCAATGTCGGCTCCGTCGCGCGCCAGATCGTTGAGGAACATCTCGACCTCTGCCTCGCGGCCGGCATCAACCATGAAGGCATCAACGCCGAAGTGGCCAAGGGCCAGTGGGAATTCCAGATCTTCGGCAAGGGCTCCAAGAAGGCGGCCGACCAGATGTGGATGGCGCGATATTTGATGCAGCGCCTGACCGAGAAATACGGCATCGACATCGAATACCACTGCAAGCCGCTCGGCGACACCGACTGGAACGGCTCGGGCATGCACGCCAACTTCTCGACCGCCTATATGCGCGAAGTTGGCGGCAAGGCCTATTTCGAAGCGCTGATGGCGGCCTTCGACAAGAACCTGATGGACCACATCGCCGTCTACGGACCGGACAACGACAAGCGCTTGACCGGCAAGCATGAGACCGCGCCGTGGAACAGGTTCAGCTACGGCATCGCCGACCGCGGCGCCTCGATCCGCGTCCCGCATTCCTTCGTCAACAACGACTACAAGGGCTATCTGGAAGACCGCCGTCCGAACTCCCAGGGCGACCCCTACCAGATCGCCTCGCAGATCCTGAAGACGATCGCTTCGGTCTCGGAAAGCGCTGTGGTTTCGGCCGCCGCGTAAGCGTTTCGGCAAGAATGAAAAAGGCCCCGGCATTCGCGCCGGGGCCTTTTTGCTTATGAGTTGATGGAAATGGCCCGGTGTCCGCTTTAGGCCGTGAACTCATAAATGCGGAATGACCGAGATGGGGTGGAAAAGGGGTGCGAACGGTAGAGATCGCCGTCAGCGATGACTTTTTATCGCGGCGCGATACGCCTTTTCGGCCCATTGAACCAATGTCTCGTCATCTTCCAAAACATCGGCCGGCGCTTCCATATAGGACTTGAGAGCTTGGGGTTTGCCTTGGCTTTGATATTCCAAGGCGTGCGACCCTGCCGCGTCAAAGTCTTTTCGGGTGTTTTCGTCTACTTTGAAATAGACCGCTCCCTTCCACACCATCGCGAAGACATGGTCTCCACGATACAGAGCGATGGCACCGAACAGCGGTCTTGTCGTGACGTTTGCCCAAGTTGACAACCGTTCGGCGACTTCTTTGGCCTGTTCGATTTTATTCGTCATCTGTCCTCGCGTTCGCATATGAAGCCGCTAAACTTAATCTGCCGATCGTACACGCCTCGGCGTTTCGCGCATGGGGACGTTGTGGATGGCGACGGCGGCCTAAAAGTGGCTGCCGCATTCGAAAACGCGGCAGCCAGGGTGTTTGCCTCAGTGCAGAAAGTGCAGGCAGCAGGCCAAAAGTCAGCGGGTGAAGTCTGCAACCATCTTTCCGGGCGCGTGACCGGTACGGTTGCGCTCGATGGCCTCGGCCAGATCCTCGAAGGCAACGACGTCAGCGATCACCGATCGCAGGGAGCCATCGGCGATTTGTTGGGCGATGGTGGCTAGCCGAGCCGTGTCGGGCTTGACCGAGAACCAAACGCCCCGGCGGCCTTCCGGTGCCCGGGCAACCACGTCGGTTGCAGCGATGCTCACCAAGATACCATTTTGCGACAGGATGGCCCACGACTTGTCCACGACCGGACCGCCGACGAGATCGACAACGAGATCGATGTTGCTCGCAACAAGCTCGAACTCCTGCTTTTGGTAATCGATCACTTCGTCAGCACCGAGGGCTTGGACGTGGGCCACGCTCTTTGTCGAGGCCGTGGCATAAACGACCGCACCTGCCGCCTTGGCGAATTGAACAGCGAAGCTGCCTACCCCACCAGCCGCGCCGTGGATGAGCATCCGTTTCCCCCGAAGATCGAATTCGGCGACCTGGAGGACTTGCCAGGCCGTCATCGCCGCCACCGGCACCGCTGCCGCGTCGATGTCCGACAAGGTTGCCGGTGTCTTGACGAGCTTTTCGGCGTTTATCACCAAATGGTCGGCATAGGCGCCGAGGCCACCGAGTGCAGCCATGACCCTTTCTCCCACGCTCACGTCTTTGACGTTCGAGCCGACCTTGAGCACGACGCCCGACATTTCGATGCCAAGGGTGGCGGGCAATGCTAAATTGAACTTCTCGCGCAGATAGCCTTCACGGACTTTCCAATCCATTCCGTTGATGCCAGCGGCTTTGACCTGGACCAGGACCTGATCCGGACCCGGCTCGGGGGCATGAACCGTATCGACTTTCAAGCTGTCAGTGCCGCCATACGCTTGCAGACGCAGTGCCCGGCCGGAGCCAAGCGCTTGAGGTGAGGCGGCGTCGCGTTCGAGGTTCATGGAGTTTGTCCTTGCTATGGGGCGACAGGTCTTGAAAGTCCTCCACGGGAGGACTTTCAATTGGGCAATCCGTGTCAGGTCGGAGACATTGATCGGACCGCTGGCGTCGGATTTGGATTAGGCGCTCAGCCCGGGATAGTCGGTATAGCCAAGCGCGGTGCCGCCGTAGAACGTGGCTTGGACCGCCGAATTCATAGCGGCGTTGGACTTCAAACGTTCCACGAAATCTGGATTGGCGAGAACCATCTGACCGTAGGCCTCAAGATCGGCCAGTCCCGAGGCAACGTCAGCGCCAATCTGTTCCCGCGCCCGACCCGGGCGGTTGAGGATCAAGGCGCCCGACCAAAGTTTGCGGATGTCGGCCAGCAACGGCTGGTTGCCCTGATCCATGATGTGCAAATAGGCCAGCCCCAGCTTGTCCAGTTCTGCCACAAGGAAACGGTAGACATCGGGCCCTTCCACTCCTTCATCGATCCCCCACATGCTCGTGCCGGGAGACAGGCGGATTGAAGTGCGGTCCGCGCCGATTTCTTCGGCAATCGCGGTTGCGACCTCGATGGCAAAGCGGGCGCGATTGTTGATGGAACCGCCATATGCGTCCGTGCGTGTATTGGCGCTTGGCGCGAAAAACTGCTGGATGAGGTACGCGTTCGCACCGTGAATTTCGACGCCATCGGCTCCAGCCTCGATCGCCAGGCGCGCCGCGTTGCGGAAATCGGCTACGGTCTGCTGAATTTCTGCGATGGTTAGAGCCCGGGGCGTGGGAATGTCCTGCAGACCGGTCGGCGTGAACATGCCGGTTCCTGGTTTGATTGCGGAGGGCGCAACGCTCTGGCGATGATGCGGCGTATTGTCAGGATGCGACATACGACCGGTGTGCATGAGCTGGATGAAGATGCGACCGCCCTTGTTGTGCACGGCGGCGGTGATCTTCTGCCAGCCCGCGACATGGGCTGGCGTGTGAATGCCGGGGGTGCTGAGATAGCCCTGGCCATCATCCGAGGGCTGAGTGCCTTCGGTGACGATCAGGCCGACACCCGCGCGTTGAGCATAATATTCGGCTGCCAGTTCGCCGGGCGTGCCATCGAAAGCCGCGCGGCTGCGGGTCATGGGCGCCATGACCAGGCGGTTGGGGAGCGTGTAGCGTCCGACAGGTGCCGAAGTGAAAAGTTGGTTCATGAGAGGTCTCCATTCGTTGAAGACCCTTATCCACCATTCCAAATGCAGGATAAATCTGGCAAAATCGAAATCACATTTCCATAAATGGAGCAATCTTGTGAGCCATCTCAACGATATGGCGCTGTTCGTGGAGGTAGCCAGAGCCAAGAGCTTCCGAAAAGCGGCAACGGTTCTGGATATGCCGAACTCGACGCTTTCGCGGCGCATCAGCGAGTTGGAGAAGGCAATCGGTCTGAGATTGCTGCATCGCACGACGCGAAAGATCGAGCTCACCGAGGCTGGCCAACTCTACTATGAGCGCAGCAAGCGCATCGTTGACGAAGCTCGGCTCGCCCACGAGCAGCTCGGAGCAATGCTCAAGCAGCCGACGGGCGTGCTGCGGGTTTCACTTCCGGTCGATTTCGCTACGCTCTACCTCACGCCAATTATCGTTGATTTCGCCCAGCAGTATCCTGGCATCACATTCGAATTCGACCTGACGCCACGTCGTGTCGACCTGGTCGCCGAGCCATTCGATGTAGCGATCCGAATGGGCGAACTCGAAGATTCCAGTCTGATCGCTCGCCTGATCGGGCGGCATTCGCGCCACCTTTATGCGTCAGATTCCTATATCGAAGCTCAAGGTGAGCCGACGACGCCAGCGGAGCTAGCGGAGCATGAATGTATTTGCCTGCTGCGAATACCGACGTGGACATTGCACAAGGGGAAAATGACAGCGGACGTCAGCGCCCGAGGCCGCTTCACGCTCAACAGCATGGGTATGATCCGCGCCCTGGCGGTCAACCACGCCGGCATAGCCCTGCTTCCCGAAAAGATTGCCGCAGAGGACTTGGCATTTGGGCGCCTTCGTCACATTCTGCCCGAATGGCAAGGCACGCCAGTAAGCATCTACGCGGTGACGGAGACCCGCCTCATTCCAGCCAAAACCCAGCGCTTCATCGAATTTCTCTCCTCCAAACTCATGTGACCTCGATCGCTATCATGCAGAGCAGCCGCGGTAGGTGAGCCGCAACGCCATTAGCTCGATCGCCGCACATCGTCCGCCGCAGCGGCACCACTGATGGCGGGCACCATCGCATGCCGCTCTTCCCGGTCCCGGCCATCCTCGCTTTCCTGATGCTGGTCTACGTCGCTTACCAGAACATCTGGACGTTGCCTTCGGCCGTCCGAGCCTGATCGCAACGGGGCTGATCATGGTCGTGGCGGTTTACTACCTGCTGGTCCTGGCTAGGCGAACGGACGGAATCTGCACAGTCCCGACGAGCTTGCAGGGTAGATTCACGTCCTTCCGGCGGTCTGCTCTTTGCGAGAACCCCGGCCCAGGCCCCAGCCCTTAACCGAAATTTGGAAACCAAGCAGATAGGGGTGCCGAATCCGTTTGCAGCATTGGTGTGCTGGGCGATCTTCTTGCCGAAAATATCTTCGTGCGGCGTCTGCGCACTCGATTGAGCAAAATGCCCCATTTGCGGCGTCGCAAAATTCAATCGCAAAACTGTGGCTTTAATCGGGACTTTTGCGACAGGGGAGCGGCGGCTTCCTAACCCAAGATGAGTCTCGCCTTGAGATTGACAAGTAAAGGCTTCTGCGCACAATTGGTGCTCGGTAGATACAGCCTGCTGCTTGCGCCCCGTCGGGGTACGGTGAATGTATCGAGCCACTTATGGCTCCCTTTGCCCGAACGAACGGGTCAGCAACGCAAGCCCCTGACGCTCTCCGTTCGTTTATGCAAAGGATCATCTCATGCGCGATTTCCGCGATGCCAAAGCTATGGCGAAAACGCTACGTGAAGCGCTTCACGCTAAATCTGTCACCTTCACCAACAGTGAGAGCCAGGAGCTCGTTGCTCGAATTCTTGGCTATCGAGACTGGAACGTATTGGCCGCAAGGATCCAAGCGACCCAGTCGTCCGCGACCTCGGCCCAGGCTAGCACGCCTTTTCCAGCCGGGGCGGATATTCCCATCGTTCCTATGCGGGACATGGTCCTGTTTCCGCACATGATCTCGCGGATTTTCGTGGCGCGCGACAAAACTCGGCAAGCCGTGGAACACGCTCTTGTCGGTGATCGGCGCGTTGTCGTTGTCGCCCAGAAGCGTAGTGTCGACGATCGTCCCATCACTCTTGATGCCCTCCATCCGGTAGGCGTCGTAGCAAACGTGGTCGATCGCCAGACACAGGCGGACGGGGCTCTCAAGGTCACCGTCTGTGGGCTTCAGCGAACAGGCATCGTCCGCCTTACCGATGGTGAGTTCCTGGCGGCGGAGGTTACGCCGATTGAAGAGCAGGGCGGCCAGTCGAAGGAGGCAGCCGCTCTTTCGAATGCGGTTCTCGATGCCTATCAGACCTACGCCGATGTCGATTTTTCCGCGCTTCCGCCAGGATCCAAAGCCCGTTTCGGCCTGCCTTCGATCGGCGATCCGAGCCTATTGGCCGACACGGTCGTCCCGTTGCTATCGACCAGTATCGAGCAGAAGCAGCAACTCTTGGAAACCAGTGACGTGGTGACTCGACTCAAAAGACTAATCGAGTTGATGAGCGCTGGTCGCCCCAAAGCTGTCGCATAGCTACCTGACCGACAGGCACCTCATCCAACTGCCGGAATAGTTATGGAAATCCTGAATTTTGACCGTCGCGAAAGTCTGGGTAACATGCCGGACAAACCTCGAGATTTTGCGGCGGCTTGACGAATCGGCACTTGCCCACCAATCTTATCTTGGCGTGGCCTGCGCCCAACCTCCTAGACCTTCCCCAGCATGGTCTTGAACGGAGGCAAAGGGACTTCTGTCTCGGGTCGCTTGTCTTGGTCCGATCGTACCGGATGGGTTGCTGGGGAACTGCGTCCGGGACGTGAAAGGCCAGATCATGATCCAAAACGGAAATCTTAAACGCCGTGTGCGTGCCCGTTCTGCCAAAACCGGCGAATCTTACACCGCAGCTCTCCAAAATATCCGCCAACCTCCGGACGAGCCTGCGATCTGTTCAATTCGGATGGCCGTAGCCCAAACATCCCTCTTCAATGATCCGCGTGACGTTGCGGCGCTTCATGCCAGTGGAGCGGAGATGCGCCGCCTTATGCGTGATGCCCATAAGGCCGGGGCTCGCCTCTTACATTTCCCGGAAGGGACAACCTGCTGGCCACATAAACGGATCATGTCCGAAATCGGACCGAGAGAAATCGGGCCTTCCGATTGGACGCGCTTCGAATGGGGTGTTTTGCGCGAGGAACTGGAAGCGACCAGAGGACTTGCGAGCGAGCTTAAACTTTGGACGATATTCGGCTCTGTTCATGAGCTCTCCTCGCCGCATCGGCCGCACAACAGCCTGTATGTCGTTTCCGATAGTGGGGAGCTAGTGACGCGCTACGATGAGCGCCTGCTATCGAACACGAAAATCTCGTTCATGTACTCGCCTGGGAAGACCCCCGTGACTTTTGAGGTGGACGGTTTCCGTTTCGGCTGCGCGGTCGGCATGGAAGCGCACTATCCCGAAATATTTATCGAATACGAGAAGCTCAATGTCGATTGCGTCCTGTTCTCGACAGCAGGAGAAACCGCTTCTGGTGCTCCGGCATTTGCTGCTGAGGTATTGGGGCATGCTGCAAGCAATACCTTTTGGGTCAGCTTTTCCACTCTCGCACCCCAGAGCACGGCCGCTCCCTCGGGCATCGCTTCGGCGGATGGTCAGTGGGCAGTGCAGTGCCCTATGAACGGGTTACCCGCTATCGCTGTCGCGGATATCAAAACTAACCCGGAGGATCTTGCGCGGCCGTGGCGGAGAAAGGCTCGCAACGATCTCTACAATCCTCACCACATAGAAGGTGATCCGAGAAGTGATGACAGAAACCTATTTTAGCTGATCATCAATGATCGGGGCCGGCCTTCGGCTCCGACAACATGTTCATGTCGCGGAAATCCTAACATTCGCGACAAAATCGGCCGCGTTGAATTTTCAGGGAAGTTCCTGCCGCAAAAGTCAGTCGCAAAACTCGAAGTTATGCGACCGACTTTTGCAGCAGAAAGCATTCCACATTTAAGTTAAGGGCTGGGGGCCCAGGCCGGGGTTCTTTTTTGCCATTATCCCGCAGATCGCATCCCGGACAAAACATACCCAGAAAAAGTCAGGCAGTTCAGGCGGTCGCAAATCCCGCAAGAATTCCGGCCACCGCCGTGTGCGTTTCCAGCGGTCGCTTGTCGGAAAGCCCGGAAAACCGCCTTTTCCAGCACTTATTGGTGATGGCGCCCCTTCCATAAGCATCTGTTCATGCAGCGAAATCGGCCATCCACAGCCCGGTTGGCGGCGTTGACAGGTCGCGGTGCAGCATGCGTATTCGCAAGCCTTGGGGTTACGTCACGCAATGCTGTTCGGACGGGCGGGGTTTTCTTGAACGGCGGCATTGGCGGGGGCGCCGGACGAGCGGTCACTGTAGCCTGAGACAGTGCTCCGCTCGCTCCTGGCTTCATTTTTCGGGCCCGATCGGTCTTCCGCCCAATAGACAACCAATTTTTGTCAGCTTGAACCGACGTCACCGACCGGCGTTGCTTTCGCCTGCCTATGGGTGGCGGACGAGGGCCAGCAATGAGCCGTTGCATGACAGCAAAAAGCCCTTGAAGGAGAAATCCCTCAAGGGCTTTGAAAGACGATCCGAATGGGATCTTAGACTGAGTAGTACATGTCGTACTCGACAGGATGCGGGGTCATTTCGAAGCGCATCACTTCGGCCATCTTCAACTCGATGTAGCTGTCGATCTGGTCGTCGTCGAAGACGCCGCCGGCTTTCAGGAAGCCGCGGTCCTTGTCGAGGCTCTGCAGCGCTTCACGCAGCGAGCCGCAGACGGTCGGGATCTTCTTCAGCTCCTTCGGCGGCAGGTCGTAGAGGTCCTTGTCCATCGGCTGGCCGGGGTGGATCTTGTTCTTGATGCCATCGAGACCAGCCATCAGCAGCGCCGCGAAGCCGAGATAGGGGTTCGCGCCCGGATCGGGGAAGCGGATCTCGACGCGCTTGGCCTTCGGCGACGAGCCGAACGGGATGCGGCAGGACGCCGAGCGGTTGCGCGCCGAATAGGCGAGCAGCACCGGCGCTTCGTAGCCCGGAACCAGACGCTTGTAGGAGTTGGTCAGCGGATTGGTGAAGGCGTTGATCGCCTTGGCGTGCTTGATGATACCGCCGATGTAGAACAGGCAGTTTTCCGACAGGCCGGCATATTCATTTCCGGCGAAGGTCGGCTTGCCGTTCTTCCAGATCGACATGTGGACGTGCATGCCCGAGCCGTTGTCGCCGAAGATCGGCTTCGGCATGAAGGTTGCCGTCTTGCCGTAGGCGTTGGCGACCTGGTGCACGACGTATTTGTAGATCAGCATCTTGTCGGCGTTGCGCACCAGCGCGTCGAACTTGATGCCAAGTTCGTGCTGGGCAGCCGCCACTTCGTGGTGGTGCTTTTCGACGCGCACACCCATTTCGGCGAGCACGGTCAGCATTTCGGAGCGCATGTCCTGCGCGCTGTCGATCGGCGGTACCGGGAAGTAGCCGCCCTTGACGCGCGGACGGTGGCCGAGATTGCCGGTCTCATAGTCGGTGTCGTCGTTCGACGGCAGTTCGGTGGAGTCGAGCTTGAAGCCGGTGTTGTAGGGGTCGGCCTTGTACTTCACATCGTCGAAGACGAAGAACTCGGCTTCCGGGCCGACAAAGACGGTGTCGCCGATGCCTTCCGACTTCATGTAGGCCTCGGCCTTCTTGGCCGTACCGCGCGGATCGCGGTTGTAGGATTCACCTGAAACCGGGTCGAGGATATCGCACAGGATGACCATGGTCGACTGCGCGAAGAACGGGTCCATGTGGACAGTGTCCGGATCGGGCATCAGCACCATGTCGGACTCGTTGATGGCCTTCCAGCCGGCAATCGAAGAGCCGTCGAACATCACGCCATCGGCGAACATGTCTTCCTCGACCTCGATGACATCCATCGTCACGTGCTGCAGCTTGCCCTTCGGGTCTGTGAAGCGCAGGTCGACGAATTTCACGTCGTTGTCCTTGATCTGCTTCATGATGTCTTTGGCTGTCGTCATGTCATGTATCCCTATGTGATGACGTTTTCTTATGATGACGTTTTAGGAGAACGGCCGGGTCGGGTCAGACCGCGTCCATGCCGGTTTCGCCGGTGCGGATTCGCACAACTTCCTCGATATTGGAAACGAAGATTTTGCCGTCGCCGATACGGCCGGTCTGGGCAGCCTTGCGGATGGCCTCGATCGCACCTTCGACCGCATCGTCGCCAAGGACGACCTCGATCTTCACCTTCGGCAGGAAGTCGACGACATATTCGGCGCCGCGGTAGAGTTCGGTATGGCCTTTCTGACGACCGAAGCCCTTTGCCTCGGTGACAGTGATGCCTTGCAGTCCGGCCTCCTGAAGCGCTTCCTTCACTTCGTCCAGCTTGAATGGCTTGATGATCGCTTCGATCTTTTTCATGTAAAAAGTGGCCTCCACTGCCAAAAAAACGGGTTGTGAGCCCCCGCTTGCGCCTCCATCAAGCACGAACTGTGCCAATTGGACGGATTCGAAGCGGTCTCATACGATTTCAAAGTCGCGCCGCGCCGGGATGCAAATTCACGTCATTCGCTGTACCGGAAGCGGCATGGGCTGCTGGAGCCTACACAGCGCCAGCACCTGCGTCCGCACAAAAATTAGGCATATCGCCTACCCCTCAGGCAATTTTGTGCCTGCGATGCCCTCGTGCCAGCGATGTGGCTGTAGATCTCGGCAACTCCCCCTTGTTTGCTTCGGATCGAAAATTGGACAATGCTTGATCGAATGCGGATCGGCAATCCATGAGTAACGAACTTCTTGTCCCCGCCGAAATGAGCGAGGCGGATCGGCTGACGATTGCCGCCGGTCCAGTCGACGGTATCGGCCTGATGCGCCGCGCCGGTCAAGCGGTCGCGGCCGAGGTCCTCAAGCGCTATCCCTCGGCGAAGCACGTCCATGTGCTGTGCGGGCCCGGCAATAATGGCGGCGATGGCTACGTCGTCGCCCGTATCCTGGCCGACAGCGGCGTCGGCACCACAATCTGGGCATCCGGAGCACCAAGACCGGAAAGCGATGCGGCGCTCGCCGCCGCGGAGTGCTCGATCAAGCCGCGGCCGTTGTCTGGATTTGACGCCGAGGTCGGCTCGATAGTGGTCGACGCGCTCTATGGGGCAGGGCTGTCCAAGCCGCTGTCCGGCGATGTCGCCAAAGCCGTCGATAGCGTGAAGACCCTGCGCTTGCCTGTGGTCGCGGTCGACCTGCCGTCGGGCGTCTCGAGTGCCAGCGGCGAAATATTGGGCAGGGCGTTTCGAGCCGAGGTCACCGTCACCTTCGCACGGAAAAAGCCCGGCCACCTGTTGCTGCCGGGGCGCGGACAATGCGGTGAAATCGTGCTCGCCGATATCGGCATCGGCGACGGCATCATCGCGCAACTCGCTGTCTCGACTTTCGAGAATGTGCCGGACCTGTGGTTGCAGGAATTTCCCGTGCCGGCGGTCGACGCGCACAAATACAAGCGCGGCCATGTCGGCGTCTTTTCAGGCGGCCCCAGCGCCACGGGCGCGGCGCGGCTGTCGGCGCTCGCCGCCGCGAGAAGCGGGGCAGGGGCAGTCACCGTGCTGTCGCCTGGCAATGCCATGCAGGTCAACGCGACACACCTGACCTCTATCATGCTGCGAGAAGCGGGCTCGCTCGAAGAGGTGCAGGAATTCCTCGCCGCGCGCCATCCCGAAGCGTTGGTGTTCGGACCGGGGCTCGGCCCCAAACCCAAGGTTGGCGATTTCGCCCTGCAGCTGATCAAGGCTTTGCCGGATGGTGCGCGTGCATCGGCGACCGCAAGCCACGCAAATGCGATCGTCCTGGATGCCGACGCCATCACCTCTCTGGGCCATCAACCCCAGGCACTGTTCGAAGCCGCCCGTCAGCCGAACGCTCCGGCGTTGGTGATAACGCCGCATGAGGGTGAATTCGGCCGCTTGTTTCCTGATATCGCCGGGGACAAGAGCCTGTCGAAACTGGCCAAGGCGCGTGCGGCCGCAGCGCGGGCCAATGCCGTCATCGTCTACAAGGGCGCCGACACGGTGATCGCCGCTCCCGATGGCAAAGCGGCGATCAATTCCAACGGCGCACCGTGGCTGGCCACAGCCGGGTCAGGCGACGTGTTGTCGGGCATCATCGCCGCTCTGCTGGCACAAGGCATGCCGCCCTTTGAGGGGACCTGCGCTGCGGTGTGGTTGCATGCCGAAGCCGGCAGCCGGTTCGGACCCGGTCTGATCGCCGAGGATCTGCCGCTGGCGCTGGTGCCGGTGTTGCGCGAACTCTTTGACGCGCGCACGGCTGCTCAATGAGGCGCGCCCTGGCCCTGCTGCTCGCCACTCTCTGTGCTGTCTTCGTGGCGTCGACGGCGCACGCCGAAGGTCCGGTGACGATCGTCGACAATCCGGCGGTGCTCGCCGCGCTCGATGCCAAGGGTTTCGGATTCGCCGACGTTTTTGGCGTCGACGGCGAGGACGGTCTGAAGGCGCTCTACGACGAGGCGCCGGCCTATCACGCCATCGTCGAAACGGTTGCCTCCGATGTTGCGGCACTGCGTGCCGACATGAAGGCCGGTGGGCGGCCGCTCTACGAGGTCACCGACGGCAATGTCGGCCGCATCATGGACTTGCGCTGGCTGAAGACGGATGCCGCGCGCTTCCGGCTGGTCGGCGTCGTCAATCGGCTCGACCGTCGCGACTTCGCCGCGCTGCGGGGTAACAAGAGTTGCGGCGAGGTGCGCTTCATCTACCGCCTGGCCTACAGCTTCCGGAAGAACGGCAAGCTGCTGGCCTCGCGTCTGCCTTTCAACTTCAATGCCATCTACAGCGCCGCACCCGATGCCGATGGCGGCTGCGTCGGCGTTGCCGGGCGCTGGACGCCACAGCTTGACGAGACCGCCGATGCCGGCTGGCTGACCGGCGGACCGCTGGAGAAGGCCGGGCTGACGTTCAAGCAACTGGAGCTGAACGCACAGGTGGTGCGCTTTCCCTCCGGCCAGGAAACCGAGTTCGGCGGCCAGGCCGCCTATCTCATGCGGATATTCGGCATCGACGGCGAAACGATCAGCGAGAAGCCGCTGGAGAACACGCCCGATACCGTACGGCTCTCGCAAGATACGGCGCTGAAGGCACGGCTTGCCGCCTATGTCGGCGCCAATCTGCCGGCGGTCGACGAAGGCGTCTACGAAATCCCCGACGAGTTCCTGGTCAGGAAAATCATCTCGTGGTCGACCTTCGGCAGTGCGCGGCAGGCCAATCATCCGTTTACGCAATTATTCCAAACTGAGGAATTCGCATCGCTTGATTATTCCGCGCTGAAACTCGTGCGCACGCCGGAAGCGCTGGTTGAACGATTGGACAATGGCGCCTGCCAGGGTTGCCATCAGGCCGGTTCCACCGCCGGTTTCCATTTCATCGGCCTCGACGACAAGACGACATCGCCGTTGAACCGCATCGAGGTCGGCATTTCGCCGCATCTTCATGCCGAGATTCCGCGCCGCCAGGCCTGGCTGCGCGCAACTGCGGAGGGCAAGGAGCCGAACCGCTTCCGTCCGCTCTCCTTCGCGCCGCCGGCGGCCTGGACGGATGCCGGCGCGGTCGACTACGCGCCGGCCGAGATGGCCATGCCATGCCTGATGCCGGACGATGCCGCCCGCTTCGGCACCAATTGGCAGTGCGGTGGCGGCACCGTTTGCACGCCGCTGGCCACCGCGTCTGGCGTGCGCACGAAGTTGGCGCAGTGCCTGCTGCCCAAGGACAGCGAAAAGATGTTTTCAGGCCATCCCTGCCTGACCGGCTCGATCGCCAGCAACGCCGCGCAACCTTTCAACGACCGCTACAGCATATCGGGCCAGTTCGCGGCATTCGCGCCTGTGGTCTCGCGTACCGCCTACACCTGCCGGCCGCCGAAGATCGGCGTGCCTGGCGGGATCGCCTATCGCGGCTGCGACGACAAGGACCGTACATTTGCCGCCTTCAAAGCCGGCAAGCCGATGCCGAACGAGATTTGCGGGCTGGTCGGCGGCCAGAAATTCGACATCTGCGTGGCCACCAATAATTTCGACCAATGTCTCGGCGGTGCCGTCAATCGCGGCAATCGACCGGCCTGTTCGGCCGATCATTTCTGCCGCGAGGACTATATGTGCCAGTCGCTGCCGCCGGACACGCCGGGCATCGGCAAAGTCAGAGGCATCGGCTTCTGCTAGCCCACCTATTTCATCTTCCAGATGCGCATCGACAACCACGCGACGCCATGGGGCAGCCCTGTCCGTGCCACCATGGGAGCGGGGTTTGGTGCAGCGGCAGAGGAGTGAATTGCCGACTCCTCACAACGGTATGTTGTCGTGCTTCTTCCAGGGGTTCTGCATGTCCTTGTTGCGCAGCATGCGCAGCGCGCGAGCAATGCGGCGGCGGGTCGAATGCGGCATGATCACCTCGTCGACATAGCCGCGCTCGGCGGCGACGAAGGGCGACAGGAAGCGATCCTCGTAAGCCTTTGTATGCGCTGCTATCTTTTCCGCGTCACCAATGTCCTTGCGGTAGATGATCTCGACCGCGCCCCTGGCGCCCATCACCGCGATCTGCGCCGTCGGCCAGGCATAGTTCATGTCGCCGCGTAGATGTTTCGACGCCATCACGTCATAGGCGCCGCCATAGGCTTTGCGGGTGATGACGGTGATCTTCGGCACGGTGGCCTCGGCATAGGCAAACAGGAGTTTCGCGCCATGCTTGATCAGCCCGCCATATTCCTGCGCGGTACCGGGCAGGAAGCCTGGCACATCGACGAAGGTGACGATCGGGATCGAGAAACAATCGCAGAAGCGTACAAAGCGCGCCGCCTTGCGGCTGGCATCCGAATCGAGCACGCCGGCCAACACCATCGGCTGGTTGGCGACGAAGCCGACCGTGCGGCCCTCGACGCGTCCGAACCCGGTAACGATGTTTTTCGCAAAATTCTGCTGGATCTCGAAGAAGTCGCCTTCATCGGCGACCTTCACGATCAGCTCCTTGATGTCGTAGGGCTTGTTGGCGTTGTCGGGAATCAGCCGGTCGAGTGACAAATCATGGTCGGTGACCGACTGGTAGCATTCGATCTCGGGAAGCTCGGATGTGTTGGAGGCCGGCAGCAGATCGACCAGCCGGCGCATCTGCAACAGTGCCTCGACATCATTGTCATAGGCGCCGTCGGCGATCGAGGATTTCGTCGTGTGGACGGAGGCGCCGCCGAGACTCTCGGCCGTCACCGTCTCGTTGGTGACGGTCTTCACCACATCCGGCCCGGTGACGAACATGTAGGAGGTGTCGCGCACCATGAAGATGAAGTCGGTCATCGCAGGCGAATAGACGTCGCCACCGGCGCATGGGCCCATGATGACGGAGATCTGCGGAATGACGCCGGAAGCGAGCACATTGCGCTGAAAAATCTCGGCATAGCCGCCGAGTGCCGCCACGCCTTCCTGGATGCGCGCGCCGCCGGCATCATAGAGGCCGATGATCGGCGCACGATTACGCAGCGCCATCTCCTGCACCTTGATGACCTTCTCGGCATGCGCTTCCGACAGCGAGCCGCCGAACACGGTGAAATCCTTGGCGAAGAGGTAGACCGGGCGGCCGTTGACCGTGCCCCAGCCGGTGACGACGCCATCGCCGGCGATCTTGGTCTTCTCCATGCCGAAATCGGTCGAGCGGTGCTCGACATACATGTCGAATTCCTCGAACGAGCCCTCGTCGAGAAAAACCTCTATGCGTTCGCGCGCGGTGAGCTTGCCCTTCTTGTGCTGGGCATCGATGCGGGCCTGGCCGCCACCCATGCGGGCGATCTCGCGGCGGCGCTCGAGTTCCTTCAGCACGTCCTTCATCGATTACCTCCCAAGCCAGCGGCATTTCGTGGTAATCGTGCCGGCAAGCGAGCGCAAGCGCCGCTTGCGCCACAGGTTTTGCTGCGCTGCAGCATGACGCCCCTTGCATTTGGCGGCGAACTGGGCCATATGCGGCGACATAGGCGCTTGGGCCGGGATTATCCGGCCTTCTCGACGAATGAGACTGGTTGCGTCTGTTTTCCCTCTTTCCGGTATATCGGCCCCTCTTTCCGGTACATCACAAAGCGGCGAAAAAGCCCCGTGGCATGATGCCTGCGGGCACGACAGCGCAGCCGCGCGGACGGAAACGTCCGCCGCCTTGTCGTTCCATGACAATTTGTTCGACGGCAGGTTGCGCCCTGCCGCCATCGATGTTTGCGGTCAGAAGCCGCGTGAAAGAAGATTATTTTGACCAACGAAAACACTTTGCCCGGTAGCAACACTGCGGAACTTACCGGTTTCGCCGCACTGGGTATTACGGGCGCGCTGCTCAAGGCCACCCACAACGCCGGTTTCACCGAACCGAAGCCTATCCAGGCGCAGGCGATCCCGCCGCAGATGGAAGGCCGTGACATTTTCGGCATCGCCCAGACCGGCTCCGGCAAGACCGCGGCCTTCGCGCTGCCGATCCTGTCGAAGATCATCGCGCTCGGCACCAAGCGGCGCGCCAAGACGGCGCGTGCGCTGATTCTCGCGCCGACGCGCGAACTCGCCGTGCAGATCGAAGATACCATCAAGATCCTCGCCAAGGGCGCGCATGTCTCGACCGCGCTCGTGCTGGGCGGCGTCTCCCGCTTCAGCCAGGTGAAGAAGGTTGCGCCCGGCGTCGACATCCTGATCGCAACGCCCGGCAGGTTGACCGACCTGGTGCGTGAGGGCGACCTTATGCTTGCCGACACCAAATGGCTGGTGCTCGACGAAGGCGACCGCATGCTCGACATGGGCTTCATCAACGACGTCAAGCGCATCGCCAAGGCGACCGCGCCCGACCGTCAGACGGTGCTGTTCTCCGCGACCATGCCCAATGAGATCGCCGAACTGGCGAAAGGCCTGCTGAAGAACCCGATCCGCGTCGAAGTCGCGCCGCAGAGCACGGCAGCAGCCGAGATCGTGCAAGGCGTCGTCTTTGCCCGCACCAAGCAGAAGCGCCAGGTGCTGTCGACGATGCTCGCCGACGAGGCGATGAAATCCGTCATCATCTTTTCGCGCACCAAGCATGGTGCCGACAGGGTGACCAAGGACCTCGAACGCGACGGCTTCAAGGCCGCCGTCATCCACGGCAACAAGTCGCAGAACGCACGTCAGAAGGCGCTGAACGATTTCCGCGACGGATCGGTGCGCATTCTGGTGGCGACCGACATTGCTGCGCGCGGCATCGACGTGCCCGGCATCAGCCACGTCGTGAATTTCGACCTGCCGGACGAAGCGGAGAGCTATGTCCACCGCATCGGCCGCACTGGCCGCAACGGCATGGACGGCATCGCCATTACGCTTTGCGATCCTTCCGAGAACAGCAAGCTGCGCCAGGTCGAGCGCATCATCCGTACCAAGCTGCCGATCGTTGCCGACCATCTCGGCAGCCCCGATCCGCAGCGCAATCCGGCTGAAAAGAACGAGCGCTTCGAACCGGCCAATGACCGCAACGACCGCAATGGTCGTCGCGACGGCAGGCGTCCCGGTGGCGAGAACAAAGGCAATGGTTTTGGCAAGAAGCGCTTCGGCGACAAGCCGGCCTTCGCTGGTGAGCGCAAGCCGGAAGGCGCCAAGCCGGCCTTTAAAGGCAACAACAAGCGCCGCTTCGGCGGCAAGCGTCCGGCCGCGCGGGCTGCGTAAGCCAGACTGCGTTGTAATCAGGCAGGCTCAGGCCGGCTGATTGCCGAGACCGACCAGGAAAGGGCGGCTGAAGCGGTGCTTCGGTCGCCCTTTTTTCGTCTGCCTATTTGACCACGGCCTCGACCCAGACGGCGATCCTTTGCGCCAGGAAGGCCGTCGTCGATGGCGACAGCGCGTCGCCGGCGATGACGTGGTTGTCCGCGTCGCCGGTGTCGTCGACCGGAACCAGTTCATGCGGTGCGCCCCAGCGCCCGGCAATCTCGCGGGTGCGGTCGGGCCGCACCACTTTGTCCGAATCCGAGAAGATGAACAAAGCAGGGATGGTCGCCTTCTCAACCGGCGCGCCATAGGCAAGTTCGGTCAGCGCCTGCATCGGCAAGGTCGCTTCGATCGGGTAGCGGTTGGTCCAGAATTTTTCATGCAGCGCGTTGCGCGGCACGAAGCTGTGTTCCTTGCCGGCGACCAGCCTGGCGATCTGTTTGCCCCACGGCATGGTCAGGATTTCGGCGCCAGAAGCTTTGACGCCGAAATTCGGCGAGATGAACGCGATCGCGGCGACGCCGTCCGATGCGCCCGGCTGCGTTGCCGTCCATGTCGCCAGCGAGCCGCCGGTCGAGGTCGAGATGACGATCACCTTGTCGCCGATCGCCCGACCGATGGCGAGCGCCTCCTCATAGTCGTTGACCCAGGCGTTGATGCTGCCTTGTGTCATCGCCGCGCCGTCCTGCCCGTGACCGGTGAGGCGGGTGTAGAAGAGGTTGGCGTCGAGCTGGTCCGCCACTTCGTCGGGCAGCGGGCGGACCTCGCCCTTCGATGCGGAAAAGCCGTGGATGTATACGATCGACAGCGGCGTCCTGGCATGCACCATCGGATTGGCCCAGACGATCTCTTTCTCCAGCCCGTCGCGGATTCCCGGGACCGCGGCTTCCACCTTTGCCACATAGGCCTGCGGATCGTCGCCAATGAGCGAGGGATCGAAACGGATCGTGGTGTAGACGGGAACGCGCGGACCGAGCACGAAGGCCAGCGCTAGCAGAGCCACGAATCCCAGCAGAATCGACACGATACGCCGCCCCATTCCAAACTCCCGGACCAGAATGGTCGGCAAACTATGGTGACGGCAAGCGACACGCAATGTGCGTTTGCTGCGGCAGCAAACTGATTTTCAAATTGCGGATGTCGGCGCAATCAGACCTTGGCCAAGCGGCGCTTCTCAGTGCACGAAAAGAAGATAGCCCACGAACAGAATGATGACCGCATCCAGGGCCCAAATCACACGCTCGATGTGCCGGCAGCTTTTCATGATAGGAATTTTTTCTTGACTTCGTGCCCTCAGCTATGGCACATATTCGTCCATGGTGCTGATTTGCGCCAGTGACCCGCCGCGCAGGCGGGTTTTTCGTTTGATGCTCCGTCAGCCAACGCGCTGGCGAAGGCTGCGAAGGAACCCGTTAACCCGAGTTCGTTGCCCTGGGGGCAGGCCGAGCCGGTGCGGTCGTCGCAGGGTGTGCTAGGAGTCCAGGCCCTGATCCTTCGGCGGCTTGCGGTCGTAGTGCAGCGGCCGCGCCTTCCAACTGGTCATCAGGCTGATAAACCCTCTGCAAAGCGGCCTCGGCAACACGCTGAGCAGTTTCAGGGGCCAGCTTGTCCGGCGCGGGAAGGTGACTTCGAAACCGCCGGACTTGATGCCCCGCGCCATGCGTCGCGACGCGCGGCTGACCGGCATCAGTCCCGGCATCGGCAGCATGTTCTTCTCGGTCAGCGGGGTGTCGATGAAGCCGGGATTGAACACCTGAATGCGCACGTTCATCTTGTCGAAATCATACTTCAGCGACTCGGCCAGGATGTTGATTGCCGCCTTGGTGCCGCCATAGGCGGCCGTTGTCGGCCAGCCGAAATAGGACGTGACGGAGCCGACCAGCACGACATGGCCGCGCGCCCGCACGCGCATGCGTTCGACGACGGGCACCAGGCCATTGATGATGCCGAAATAGTTGACCTCGAAGGACCGGCGAAAGTCGTTGACGACAAGATTCTCGCCCGGTGTCGAAATGTAGTTTCCGGCATTGAAGATGGCGAGCACGATGGGACCGAGTTCCTTCTCAATCGCGGCGACGGTTCGCGCCATGCGCGGCTCGTCGGTGACGTCGCAGGGAAAGGCCGTGACACTGCCCGGCATCTGCGCGGTCTCGACGACAAGCGTGTCGATCGGATCGTCGTCGAGGGCTGTCACCGCCACGGCATAGCCCTGGGACGCAAGATCCCTGGCCAGCGAACGGCCGATACCGCTGCTTCCGCCCGTGATCCAGGCGACGCCGTGCTTCGGGTTGGCCCGATAGAGTGTCATGCTGCGCCCTGTCGACTTGTTGGTGCTTTGCTCTAGCGATGAAGAAATCGAATGAAAAGCTGCTTTTCAACGTCAGCCGGAAAATGAACAGTGGCGCAAGGGGTCGGTCCCGGGAAGCGTTGACGCAACAACAGTACCGCAAATGCGACTGGACCAGACAAATTCTTGCCTTGAAACCGAAGCTTCGGGTTTCTAGGGTTTCGGCGCACCTACACAAGGAATCCTGAATGCCCCGTTCTGTGATCGACGCGATCGGCAACACGCCTCTGATCCGCCTCAACAAAGCCTCTGAGCAAACCGGCTGCGAGATCCTGGGCAAGGCCGAATTCATGAATCCGGGCCAGTCGGTCAAGGATCGCGCGGGCCTGTTCATCATCCGCGACGCCGAGCAGCGCGGGCTGCTGAAGCCCGGCGGCGTCATCGTCGAGGGAACGGCCGGCAACACCGGCATCGGATTGACGCTGGTTGCAAAGGCGCTCGGCTACCGCACAGTCATCGTCATTCCCGACACGCAGAGCCAGGAAAAGAAGGACACCATCAAACTGCTCGGCGCCGAGCTGATCGAGGTGCCTGCGGTGCCTTACAAGAACCCCAACAATTACGTGAAACTTTCGGGGCGGCTGGCCGAGCAGATGGCGCGGACGGAACCGAATGGCGCTATCTGGGCCAACCAGTTCGACAATGTCGCCAACCGGGACGGCCATATCCGCACCACGGCCGAAGAAATCTGGAACCAGACCGGTGGCAAGGTCGACGGCTTTGTCTCGGCGGTCGGTTCGGGCGGAACGCTGGCCGGCGTCGCTTTCGGGCTAAGGGCGAAAAGCAAGGACGTGAAGATCGCGCTCGCCGATCCGCTGGGTGCCGCGCTCTACTCCTTCTACACCAGCGGCGAGCTGAAGTCCGAAGGCAGCTCGATTACCGAAGGCATCGGCCAGGGGCGTATCACCGCCAATCTCGAAGGGTTCACGCCGGATTTTTCATTCCAGATCCCCGACGAGGATGCGCTGCCGATCGTCTTCGACCTGATCCAGGAAGAAGGCCTCTGCGTCGGCGGCTCGACCGGCATCAACATTGCCGGCGCGATCCGTCTGGCTAGGGAATTAGGCCCCGGCCACACCATCGTGACCATTCTTTGCGACTATGGCACGCGCTATCAATCAAAACTGTTCAATCCGGAATTCCTGCGCGAGAAGCAGCTGCCGGTGCCAGGCTGGATGGAGCTGAAGAGCACGATTTCGGTACCGTTCGAAAAGGTCGTGTGATGGCCCACAAGACACAAGCGCTGTTTCGCGACGACGCCTATCTGCGCACGGCGGAGGCGGCGATCGTTGCCGTCAACGACCGCGGTGCCATCATTCTCGATCGGACGATTTTCTACGCCACGTCGGGCGGCCAACCGGGGGATACCGGTCATCTCGAACGCGGCGACGGCAGCCGTATCGCCATTGCCGCCACCATCACGGGCGAGACCAAGGACGAGATCATCCATGTGCCGGCGCCGGAGCAAGCGGCGCTACAAGTCGGCGAGACAGTGAGGCTGGCGATCAACTGGGAGCGGCGGCATCTTTTGATGCGCATGCATGCAGCCTGCCATCTGCTCACCGTCGTCTGTCCGTTTCCCATCACGGGTGCCGCGGTTTCCGAGGACGACAGCCGTGTCGATTTCGACGCTCCGGACGCCGGCTTCACCAAGGAAGAGGTGACGGCGAGCCTGATAGACCTGGTGCGGGCCGACCACCCGATCTTCACCAGGCTGATCAGCGATGAGGAACTGGCCGCCAACCCCGGCCTGGTCAAATCCAAGAACGTCCGGCCGCCGGTTGGCACCGGCAAGATCCGCCTGGTCTGTATCGGTGACAACGCTTCGGTGGACAGCCAGCCCTGCGGCGGCACCCATGTGAAGAGCACTGGTGAAGTCGGCGAAATCCACATCGGCAAGATCGAGAAGAAGGGCCGCGAAAACCGGCGCTTCCGCATTCGGTTCGGACCGATGCCGGCTAACTGAACAGACAGTGATCGCCCAAAGGCGAGCAGGAGAAAAAAATGGCCGAAGACAGCCCTTTCACCGTCGATGCAGACTGGCTCCAGCAGCGGCTTGGCGAGCCGGGCCTGACGATCATCGATGCGTCCTGGTATCTGCCTGCGCAAAAGCGCGATGCGCGCGGCGAGCATGAGGCGGCGCACATCCCGGGTGCGCGGTTCCTGGATCAGGATGCCGTTTCCGACCCGGATTCGCCACTGCCGCATACGTTGCCGTCGCCGCAGCATTTCGCCCAATATGTCGGCGCCATGGGCGTTTCGGCGGATGACACCATCGTCGTCTATGACGGTCCGGGTTTCTTCTCTGCGCCTCGGGCATGGTGGATGTTCCGGGTGATGGGCGTCTTCCAGACCTATATTCTGGATGGCGGCTTCGATGGCTGGAAAGCCGCCGGCCGGCCGGTAACGGCCGAACCTACCAAGATCGCGCCAAGCGTGTTCCATGCGGATTTCGACGCCGGTCGCGTCGCCAGCCTCGCCGACATGCGCCGGATCGTCGACACCGGGGAAAGCCAGATCGCCGACGCCCGTGGGCCGGGCCGCTTTACCGGCGCCGAGCCCGAACCGCGTGCGGGCATCCGTTCTGGCCATATGCCTGGCGCGCGCAATCTGCCCTATTCAGCGCTGTCGGAAAATGGCGAGCTGTTGTCGAAGGACCGCCTGCGCAAGGTTATCGAGGACGCAGGCATCGATCTGTCGAAACCCATCGTCACCTCATGTGGTTCCGGTGTCACCGCCGCGGTGGTGACGCTGGCGTTGGAAACACTTGGCCACACGAACAACAGGCTTTACGACGGCTCATGGACGGAGTGGGGTGGGCTTTCCGACACGCCTGTCGTGACTGGCAAGGAATGACGGCAATGGAAAACGGCGCGCTGGAAGACATCGAAGTCACGGTGACATTTCTCGAAATGCATGTGCCGCCGGCCTATTTGCCGCCTGTGCCCTACAACCGCCAGGTCGCGCTGCTGAAGACCAAGGACATTCCGCTGCATTTCTACCGCTATCTGATGGACCGGGTGGGGCGCAAATGGCACTGGGTCAATGTGCTGAGACTGGATGATGACGAGCTTTCCGCCGGCATCCACCGCGAGGATCGCGACATCAGGGTGCTTTATCTCGACGGCGCGCCTGCCGGCTTCTTCGATCTCAAGCCGCATCTGCCGGAAGAAGTCGAACTCGCCTATTTCGGCATGATGGAACATGCGACCGGGCAAGGCATTGGCCGCTGGTTCCTCGGCTCCGCGATCGCCGCCGCATGGTCGTACGGGCCGAAGCGGGTGACGGTGCAGACCTGCACGCTCGATCATCCTGCGGCCCTGCCGCTTTATCAGAAGCTCGGCTTTGCACCTGTGGCGCAGAAGAAAGAGACCGTGCATCCGCTGCCTTTCGCCGAACGCTCGGCCAGCGTCATGCGGCCGTGATGCCAGCAGCCGCTTCGACCAGGGCTATTGCATATGGAACTCCTGAGATGTCTGCGCGGCACGGACCCCCACCCCTAACCCCTCCCCACAAGGGGGAGGGAGACTTCCGTTGGTGCTGACCTAGGCGAATCGCCTGTCTTTTCGGCGCCAAAGAAGAATTAAAGGCACGCGGCAGCGTTCCCTCCCCCTTGTGGGGAGGGTTAGGGTGGGGGTCTTCTTCGCAAGAATCCATATGCGATAGCCCTGCCGCTTCGACGACTTTATCCGCTAAACGCGCGAACACCTAAGCCCGGTATTTCAGCTAACGGCCGTGTGGGACCGACAACTGACGGCCGGTCGCTGACACTTGGCAGGAATCGGGTGGGAAGCGATCGCGCGGGCGCATAATCTTCGGTCAACGCCACCGGAGATTTCACCAATGACCATCCAGTTCAAGGCCTTGCCGACCGAAGACGTCAAGGCGCTGCAGCGCGGCGGCCCCGATGCATACGGCCAAACGCCGGAGCGTAAGATTTCCGACGGCGACGGCATGCCTTGCCGGCACTGCCTGAAGAACATCGCCGCCGGCGACGCTTACCTCATTCTGGCCTACCGGCCATTCCCGGAGCTTCAGCCCTATGCCGAAACCGGGCCGATCTTCCTGCATGCCGAAGAATGCAAACGCGCCGCCGGGAGCGAGGCGCTGCCCGAGGTTCTCGAAAGTCCCGACTACATCGTGCGCGGCTATGGCAGGGATGATCGCATCGTCTATGGCAGCGGCGGTGTCATCCCGACTGCGGCGATTACAGCGCGGGCCGAAACCTTGTTCGAACGCAGCGATATCGCCTACGTCCATGTTCGTTCGGCGCGCAACAATTGCTACCAGTGCCGCATCGAACGCGCATGAGGCGCTGAGATTGCAGACAGGACGCTGTCGTACTCCCGTCGCACAGTCGCGATAAAAGCGATTGTCGATCGATTTGCCGACCGCGGATGAACCGGCGGCAGATCTCGATATCGAGGAAGCGGGGCTTTGGCTCCGCTTTTTTGTTTGCCTGCGTGTATCTCCAAAGAAAAAACCCGCCGGTGTGAACCGGCGGGCGAGACTGGAGGTCTTTTTGTGAAATCAGGCGGCCAGAACGGCTTTCGGCTCGACCAGTTCGTAGCCGAGTGCCTCGGCCACCGCCCGGTTGGTGATCTTGCCCTTGTGGACATTGAGGCCGTTGCGCAAATGGTGGTCGTCGACCAGCGCCTTCAGGCCCTTGTCGGCAAGCTGCAGGCCATAGTGAAGCGTCGCGTTGTTGAGCGCGTGGGCCGAGGTGACCGGCACGGCGCCCGGCATGTTGGCGACGCAATAGTGGATGACGCCGTCAACCTCGTAGGTCGGCTCGGCATGGGTGGTGGCGTGCGAGGTCTCGAAGCAGCCGCCCTGGTCGATGGCCACGTCGACCAGCACCGAGCCTTTCTTCATGCCTGAGAGCATTTCGCGCGAAACCAGCTTCGGCGCCGCAGCGCCCGGGATCAGCACGGCGCCGACGACGATATCGGCCGAAAAGCACTCTTCTTCGAGCGCTTCGACCGTCGAGTAGCGGGTGTGGACGCGGCCGGCGAAGAGGTCGTCGAGCTGACGCAGGCGCGGGATCGAGCGGTCGATGATGGTGACATCGGCGCCAAGCCCCGCCGCCATCCGGGCAGCGTGTAGCCCAACGACGCCGCCCCCAAGCACGGTGACCTTGCCGGGCAGCACGCCGGGCACGCCGCCGAGCAGCACGCCGCGGCCGCCATTGGCTTTCTGCAGCGCCGTGGCGCCGGCCTGGATCGACAGGCGTCCGGCAACTTCAGACATCGGCGCCAGCAGCGGCAGGCCGCCGCGATCGTCGGTCACGGTCTCGTAGGCGATCGCGGTCACGCCGGAAGCGAGCAGGCCTTTGGTCTGCTCCGGATCCGGAGCAAGATGAAGATAGGTGTACAGGATCTGGCCTTCGCGAAGCTGCGCCCATTCGCTGGGCTGCGGCTCCTTGACCTTGACGATCATGTCCGACTTGGCGAACACGTCGGCGGCGGTCTTAGCAATCGTGGCGCCGGCGGCGCGATAGGCGTTGTCGTCGGCGCCGATGCCGGCCCCGGCGCCGGTCTCGACCAGCACTTCATGGCCATGGGCGACATACTCGCGGACCGAGCCGGGTGTGAGGCCGACGCGATATTCGTGGTTCTTGATTTCCTTGGGGCAGCCGACGCGCATTTTTCTTCTCCTGATCCGGCCCTTTTGGGCTCGTTCCCTGTATTGCTGGAGTGAACCACGAATCGGTGCGCAGGTGTTTGCGAATGCGCTTGCGCCAGCGGGCGTGTTTCGATAATCGTTGCGCGAAATAGCAGGATATTCGCAGGATTCACGAAAAATGCCGCTCGACAGGATTGATATCGCCATTCTTGAGACCTTGCAGAAGGATGGCCGGATACCCAATGCAGCACTTGCCGAGAAGGTTGGCCTGTCGCAGTCGGCCTGTTCGCGCCGGCTCGACAATCTGGAGAAATCCGGCACCATCCGCGGCTACCATGCCCGGCTTTCCAATGCCGCACTTGGCCACCAGATGACGGCGATCGTGCACATATCCCTGTCGGGACAATTCGAGAAGACGCTGTCGGATTTCGAGGCGGCGATCAAGCGCTGTCCAAACGTGCTGTCCTGCCATCTGATGTCTGGCGAATACGATTATATTTTGAGGATCGCGGCAAAGGATCTCGTCGACTATGAGCGCATCCACAAGGAATGGCTGTCGGCGATGCCGCATGTGACCAAGATCAACTCGTCTTTTGCACTACGCGAAATCGTCGACCGCACGGCCATGGGCATGAAGCCGGAAATGGCCTGAGCTGTGTCGATATTCAGGTGATGCCGGCCTGCAAACAGCAGTTTCCTGTGCTTCCGGTACTCACGGACCCAAACGTCCGCTCCGTTCCGGTTCTCGGAACCCGCCATTCTCGACTCGGCCTGACCTGAACCTCAATACAGCTAACCGATCTTGAATGCCTCGATCACGATCCGATCCATCGGGATATCGTGCGGCTGCGGGTAGATGGTGGCGATGCGCTGCAGTTCGTAGCCGACGCCGATGACCAGGGGCTTGAACGGCATCGCGGCCAGCGTGCGGTCGAAGAAGCCCCCGCCATAGCCCAGGCGGTAGTTTTGGGGATCGATGCCGACGATCGGTGAGATGACGATATCCGGCAACACCGGATCGCCCTCGGCTGGGATCGGGATGTTCCAGACGCCTTTCTCCAGCCGATCGCCCGGCGCGTAGGCGCGAAAGATCAACGGATGCCCTTTCTCGACAACGACGGGCAGGGCGGTGCGGCCGCCGCGTGCATTGATGGACGCCATCCATGGCCGCAGATCCGGCTCGCCGCGAAACGGCCAGTAGAGACTGACCATACGGCCGGCGATCTTGCCAATGATCGCGTCGAGACCTTCGGCGATCCGCTGCGACATTGCCGTTCGCGCGTCGGCCGAGACGGCAAGGCGGGCCGCGATCAGGCGTTCGCGCTCGGCCTTGCGCCAGCGTCTCACATCGGTCCAGTCGCTCGACGGCGCACGAAACTCCGGATCGAGTTCATGCATGAAGCAGGGCGGCGAAGAATACTGCGCCGGAGCGTCGTCGTCTTGATCGTTGGCCATGCCTCACCTCATCGCGTATTCGATGACGCTATACCTCGCCATACGATACAACATGTGCATTCACGACATGGAACGACGAGTCTCGGGCACCGGCCTTCTGTTGCTGCATTGCACAAAAGTACCTACATCGAAGGCAGGCAATTTTGCTCGCCAGGGTGAATTGAGATGAACCAAGCCAGCCATCATGTCGTCGTCGTCGGCGCGGGTTTCGGCGGTCTCGAATTCACACGTGCGCTTGGCGGCGCGCCGGTGCGCATCACCATGATCGACAAGCGCAACCATCACCTCTTCCAGCCGCTGCTTTACCAGGTGGCAACCACGGCGCTGGCGACGTCCGAGATTGCCTGGCCGGTCCGCCATCTCCTGCGCAAGCGCGAGGATGTGACGACGTTGCTCGCCAATGTCGTCGGCATCGATCGAGACGGCAAAAATGTCCTGCTCGATGATGGCAGCACGGTCGGCTATGACACGCTGCTGCTCGCCACCGGTGCCCGCCATGCCTATTTCGGCCATGACGAATGGGAACCTTTCGCGCCGGGCCTGAAAACGCTGGAGGACGCCACCACGGTTCGACGGCGCATTCTTCTGGCCTTCGAGCAGGCCGAGCGGGAGACCGATCCCGCCAAGCGCCAGGCGCTGCTGACCATCGCGATCGTCGGTGGCGGGCCGACCGGCGTCGAGCTTGCCGGCACCATCGTCGAACTTGCGCATGACACGCTGCACGGCGAGTTCCGCAATATCGATACGCGCGACACGCGCGTGGTGCTGATCGAGGCCGGCGACCGTATTCTGGCCAATTTCGCACCGAAGCTTTCCGACTATGCCTCGAAGGCGCTCGAGCGGCTCGGCGTGACGGTCGAACTCGGCCGGGCTGTCACGCGTTGCGACGCCGAGGGCGTCGTCTTCGGCGACAAGCATCTGGCGGCGAAGACAATCCTGTGGGCGGCAGGCGTTGCCGCTTCACCGGCCGCCGAATGGCTCGGAGCGGCGGCCGACCGGGCGGGCAGGGTGCTGGTCGAGCCTGACTTGAGCGTGCCTGGCAGCCCGGAGATTTTCGTCATCGGCGATGCCGCTCATGTTCTGCAGCCGGACGGGCGGCCCGTTCCCGGAGTAGCACCAGCCGCCAAGCAGCAGGGCCGGCATGTTGCCGCCACGCTGAGGGCGCGGCTTGCCGGCGACACCAGTCCGCGGCCGTTCCGCTACCGGCATGACGGCGATCTCGCCACGATCGGCAAGCGCGCCGCGGTGATCGATTTCGGCTGGATCAAGCTGACCGGCTGGGCGGCCTGGTGGCTGTGGGGAGTAGCCCACATCTATTTCCTGATCGGCTTTCGCAACCGGCTTGCGGTTTCGTTGAGCTGGCTGTGGATCTACGCGACGGGCCAGCGCAGCGCGCGACTGATCACCCAGGGCGACGACGACAAGGGCTGATTTCTTCACCCGGAACCAGTCATCCGCACGTCATCTGTTACTGTTCGACTGATGTTCGATAGCGCAACTTCTTGAATGGACTCGGATGAGTTTCAGCGCGAAGTTCGCTTCGGGCAGGGCTGGGTATGATCCCGAAAAGTGGGAACCGGTTTTCGGAAAAAGATCATGCTCCAACAGACAGACTCTTGTCACGTCGTCGAAGGAGAAAACATGTCGCAACTGCTCCATTCCGTATCCCGCCGCGATCTCCTTGCGGGCGTCGCCGCCGCAGGGGCACTGATCATGCTGCATCCGTTCTCCGCCCGCGCTCAAGGTAACCAGGCCCATCTTCGGATCATGGAAACCACCGACATCCATGTGAACGTTCTGCCTTACGACTACTACGCCGACAAAACGAACGACACGCTGGGCCTGTCGCGCACGGCTTCTCTCATCGATGCGGTGCGCAAGGAGGCGGTCAATTCGATGCTGATCGACAATGGCGACCTGCTGCAGGGCAATCCGATGGGCGACTACATCGCCTATGAGAAGGGGCTGAAGGACGGCGACCTGCATCCGATCATGAAAGGCATGAACCTGCTCGGCTACGAGTGCTCGACGCTCGGCAATCACGAGTTCAACTACGGCCTGTCGTTCCTGGACAAAGTGCTGGCCGGCGCCAATTTTCCCTTCGTCTGCGCCAATTTGATCCGCGGCACCGAACTTGCCGCGAACCCGCGCGACGACAAGCTCTATCTGAAGCCCTACGTCATCCTCGACAAGAAGATCAAAGACGGCTCGGGCGCCGAGCAGCCGATCAGGATCGGCATCATCGGCTTCGTGCCGCCGCAGATCATGGTTTGGGATCTCAAGAACCTGGAAGGCAACGTCAAGACGCGCGACATCGTCGAGGCGGCCAAGGCCTGGGTGCCACAGATGAAGGAGGAGGGCGCCGACATCGTCATTGCGCTCTCGCATTCCGGCATCGACGTGAAGCAGGGCGACATGATGGAGAACGCCTCGTTCTTCGTCGCCGGTGTCGACGGCATCGATGCGGTGTTCACGGGTCACCAGCATCTGGTGTTCCCCGGCAAGAAGGATTTCCAGTCGCTTGAGGGCGTCGATACGCAAAAAGGCACGCTGCAGGGCAAGCCCGCCGTCATGGGCGGCTTCTGGGGCTCGCATATGGGGCTGGTCGACCTGATGCTGGAACGCGACGGTTCGAAATGGAAGGTCGTTTCAGCCACCTCCGAAGCGCGGCCGATCTTCGAACGCGTCGACAACAAGAACAAGCCGACCGTCCCGGACGACAAGCGCATCATCGCGGCACTCGAACAGGACCACCAGGCGACACTGGCCTATGTGCGTCGTCCGGTCGGCAAGACCTCCGCTCCGCTCTATTCCTATTTCGCGCTGGTCGCCGACGATCCGTCGGTGCAGGTCGTCAGCCAGGCGCAGACCTGGTACCTCAGGGATATTCTGAAGAACACGCAATGGAAGGATGTGCCGCTGCTGTCGGCGGCCGCTCCCTTCAAGGCCGGCGGACGCAACGGTGCCGACTACTATACCGACGTGCCGGCGGGCGACATCGCCATCAAGAACGTTGCCGACCTCTATCTCTACCCCAACACCGTGCGTGCGGTCGAAATCACCGGGGCTGAGGTCAAGGAATGGCTGGAAATGTCGGCCGGTATCTTCAACCGGATCGAGGCAGGGAAGGCCGACCAGGCCCTCATCAACACCGACTTCCCGTCCTACAATTTCGACGTCATCGACGGCGTCACCTACAAAATCGACCTGTCGCAGCCGCCAAAATACGATGCCAAGGGCGGGCTGGCGAATGCCGGTGCCAACCGGATCGTCGACTTGATGTTCGACGAAAAACCGATTGATCCCAAACAGAAATTCGTCGTCGCGACCAACAACTACCGTGCCGGCGGCGGTGGCAATTTCCCTGACATCAATGCTTCGAAGATCATCTACGAAGCGCCGGACACCAATCGCGATGTCATCGTTCGCTATATCGTCGGCGAGGGCACGATCAACCCGTCGGCGGACGACAACTGGTCGTTCGTGCCGCTGCCTGGAACCAGCGCCGTGTTCGAAACCGGCGCCAGGGCCAAGGATTTCATTGCGCAGGTGAAATCGCTGAAGGTCGAACCGGCGGGCGAGGGCGAGGCAGGCTTCGCGAAATACCGCATCCTTCTCTGATCACTACTATTCGAAGCTCGATTCCACGCCGTCACGACGGCGTGGATCTACGCCTTGTAGACGACCTGGCGAACATCGATGTAGCTGGCGCGGAATCCGGCCTCGCAATAGTGCAGGTAGAATTCCCAGAGCTTCTTGAAGCGGTCGTCGAAACCGAGCGGGACGATCTTCTCCCATGACGCCCAGAACCGGTGGCGCCATTCGGCGAGCGTGCGGGCATAGTCGTCGGGAAACACGCGTTCGCGCAGATGGGCGAGGCCATGATCCTTGCCCAGTGCCTTCAGGATCGACGGCGTCGGCAGCATGCCACCGGGGAACACGTAGCGCTGAATGAAATCCGGCCTTGCGCGATAGGTGTCGTAAGAAGCTTCGTTGATGGTGATGATCTGCAGGCCAGCGGTGCCGCCGGGTTTCAGGCAGGCCTTCATTTTGCTGAAGAACACTGGCCAGTATTTCTCGCCGACCGCCTCGAACATCTCGATCGAGGCGATGCGGTCATAGGTGCCGGTTTCGTCGCGATAATCCTGCAGCTTGATGTCGACCTTGTCGGCAAGCCCGGCCTTGGCGATGCGCGCCTTAGCGAAATCGTGCTGCTCGCGGCTGATCGTCAGCCCGGTCACCCGACAACCGATCTCGCGCGCCGCGAATTCGGCGAAGCCGCCCCAACCGCAGCCGATTTCCAGCACATGATCCTTCGGGCCGATCCCGATATCCTTTGCCAGTGCGCGATATTTGGCGGCCTGACCGCTTTCCAGGTCGTTGGCACCGGTCGTGTAGAGCGCCGAGGAATAGGTCATGCTTGGATCGAGCCATTCCTTGTAGAAGGCGTTGCCGAGGTCGTAATGCGCCGAGATGTTGCGCTTCGAGCCGGTGCGTGTGTTCTGGTTGAACCAGTGGCGGATGCGCTGGACGGTGTTGATGAGCCAGCTGGTGCCACCCGCGATACGCTCGCCGATGGCCGAATTGATCACGAACAGCTCCAGGAAGCTGGTCACGTCAGGGCTATCCCAATCGCCGTCCATGTAGGATTCGGCAACGCCGATCGTGCCGCCGGAAAAGGCGCGGCCGGGCAGTCGCCAGTTCTTGAGCACCAGTTCGGCGTCCGGGCCGGGTCCCTTGCCGCCGACGAGGACGGCGCGGCCGTCCGGCATCCTGACCTTGAGCGAACCGCGCGGCAGGTTCATCGCCGCCGACAGCACCATGCGCGCCTTGGCCGGCAAACCCTTGACGATCTCGGCGAAATTGAATTCGTCGAGCCTGATCGCGTCGCTCAACGCCAAACCATGATGTTCCTTGTGTGCCATCTCACGCCCCTGGACTTCCGCAGTGCCGGCGCAAATTGCCGAGCCCCGGTTCTCGCGGTTCATTCGCCAGGTTCGAACGCCGTTGCCTGATCCCAGGTGCTGACCGGTTCTGCGATCGGCGGTCTCGAACGAAAGCGCGCGCCCCTGTTTCGCCTGAGCTTCAGCGCTTCCCGGTGAATCCCTGCGACAATGTTCCACGTCATGAGGGGGAAGTTCAAGAGGCAGGCCACAAGCTGGGCTGTGCCAACTGGGTTGCTCTCGCCGACCTAGGTCTGCCTTTTGCACAGCAAAGGCCGAAGGCGCCCAAAACGCCTATGGCTGCGGCATTACTTGTGCGATAGATTTAGCCATGCGTTATGTAGTCGTCATTGCCGCCATCGCGTTTTTCCTGATCTGGGATGGCATGTACAATCAGGGCCGGTATCTGGACTCCACGGTGAGGGGTGCCACGCACGTCGTGCGGTCCGTCACCAGCTATATCTAGTGTCCATTCGAACGACCGGCAGCCGCGACATCCTTGTCGATTGACGCCACGGTCCTGCCGTCACAAAAGACCTCCGGCATTTAGATCGAGGAGGCGGCGTTGATCCGGCATATCGTTTTCTTCAGCGCGCGGCGCAAGGAGGATGTGGAGGCGGTGCGCACGGGCCTGCTGGCGCTCGGCAACATTCCTCATTCCAGCCTTTTCGAGGTCACGCTCAACACCAAGGTCGACCCGCTGTCGGACGAGATCGACGTGGTTGTCTATGCGGAATTCGCCGATGACGCAGCGCTGGCCGCCTACAAGGCGCACCCGCTCTATGCGCAGACCACCAGCAAGGTCAAACCAATGCGCGAACTGCGCTACTCCGCCGATGTCGTCGCGGGGAGCTGATCGAGACCACGTTCCGGCCTTTTTCGACCCACCATGAAATAGCCGGCGGACCGGCGGGGATTGCGATCAAGTCTTGAACCGATTTGCGGAATGATGCACATCGCGCCTGCATGACCCGAACCGTAGCTGCTCGCACTCATCCGCTCGATCATCTGGTGCTGCCCGCGCAGAACCTAGACGTGGCGCGAGCCCGGCTCACCACGCTCGGCTTTGTCGTTGCGCCGACCGGGATCCATCCCTTCGGAACGGAAAACTGCTGTGTGTTCCTCGCCGACGGCACCTATCTCGAACCGCTCGCAATCGGTGATGAACAGGCCGCGACGACGGCCATTGCCGATGGCAATGTGTTCGTCGCGCGCGATCGGCTCTATCGCGACAACCGTGGCGACGAGGGGTTTTCGGCCATTGTTCTTGCCACCGACAATGCCGACGCAGACCATGCGCGCTATCTCGAAGCCGGCATCTCGGCGGGAGACATGCTGAGCTTCTCGCGCGCCTTCACGGACACGGCGGGCAAAAGCGACATCGCATCCTTCAAGCTCGTCTTCGCGGCGGGAGCCGGGGCCACGGACGCATTCCTGTTTGCCTGCGAGCGGGTCAACGCGCCTGATGTGGACCGCACGGCTTTGCAGGCGCATGCCAATGGCGCCGCCGGAATTGTCGAGATCGTGGCGGTCAGCGACCAACTTGCCGAACAGCATGGATTGATTTCGGTGGCGGTGGAGGATCCGACTGCCGATGGCCAGGGCGGCACGTTTCACTTGCCGAACGCAAGTTTGATCGTGCTCGACCCCGCGTCTTTCACCGCGCGTTTTGGCCTGCATGCCGGCGCGCCGACAGACCTTCGCTTCGCCGCGGTCGTCTTTTCGGTCCGGAGCGCCGATGTCACATCGCGGCTGCTTGCAGCCAATTCCATCAAACACGATATAGCGGGCAATGATATTGTCGTGCAGCCTGCACCCGGACAGGGCGCGGCTTTCATCTTCCGGGAGATCCCATGAGCAAAGCCCTGGCGCCCAATTCGTCGGTAACCGTCGGCAATGTCGTCTTCGACAACAATGCAGCCTTGGCGCTGATCGCTGGCCCTTGCCAGTTTGAATCGCGCCAGCATGCCTTCGACATGGCTGGCGCGCTGAAGGAACTGACCGGCAAGCTCGGCATAGGCCTCGTCTACAAGACCAGCTACGACAAGGCCAACCGCACCTCGCTGTCGGCGACACGCGGCGCCGGCATGGATGCGGCACTTCCCGTCTTCGACGAACTGCGGAAGGCATTTTCGCTCCCCGTGCTGACCGATGTCCACACCGAGGAACAGTGCGCGATCATCGCGCCGCATGTCGACGTCCTGCAGATCCCGGCTTTCCTGTCGCGTCAGACCGACATGCTGGTCGCCGCGGCGAAAACCGGCAAGGTGATCAACGTAAAGAAGGGGCAGTTCCTTGCCCCCTGGGACATGAAGAACGTCGTCGCCAAGATCACCGGCTCCGGCAACGCCAATGTGCTGACCACCGAGCGCGGCGCCTCCTTCGGCTACAACACGCTGGTGTCAGATATGCGCGCCCTGCCTGTCATGGCCGAGATCGGCGCGCCGGTGATCTTCGACGCCACGCATTCGGTGCAGCAGCCGGGCGGGCAAGGCGGTTCCTCGGGCGGCGAGCGCCGCTTTGTCGAAACTCTGGCCCGCGCCGCCGTCGCTGTCGGTGTTGCCGGCGTGTTCATCGAGACCCATCAGGATCCGGATAATTCGACCTCTTCCGACGGCCCGAACATGCTGCCGCTGAAGGACATGCCAGCCCTGCTCGAGCGGCTGATGGCATTCGATCGCATCGCCAAGGGTCACTAAGCCAGGCCCATCCTCTGCCGACTGTCGGCGCTTGTGATCGGCATAAGCCGGCTGTACGCTTGCCCGGCAAATGAGCGTTTTGGCAGGAGGAAGCCATGTCCGTCGCCCGCGTCACCGAAATCACCTCGTCGTCGAACAAGAGCTTTCAGGACGCCATCGAACAGGGGATTGCACGCGCATCGAAAACCCTGAAGAACGTCGAAGGCGCCTGGATCCAGGACCAGAAGATCGTCGTCGAGAACGGCAAGATTACCGCCTATCGCGTCAACATGAAGGTCACTTTCATCCTCGCGGAGTGACCGGCCCGCCGGCGAAAAAAGTCGGGAACCTTCGCCCGCGCCCCTCATTGTCCAAGCAGAGTTCAACGACAATGAGGAGGATATCATGACCACCCAGACAGGCCACACCGAAGCCATCGCGGCCTCGCGAGTCATCGGCACGTCGGTCTACAACACCGAAGGCAGGAGCATCGGCAGCATCCAGGACGTCATGCTCGACAAGATGTCGAACGGCATCATGTTCGCAGTGATCGGTTTTGGCGGCTTCCTCGGCATCGGCGAGAAGTATCACGCGATACCATGGGCAAGCCTCGACTATGACGAAGACAGGGGCGGCTATGTCGTACCGTTCTCCAAGGAGCAGCTGAAGGCAGCCCCCGCCTATTCGATCAACGAACTGGCCGGGGCGGATGGTGAGACCGCTCGCGACGCATCCTACGACTACTACAAGGTCACGCCTTACTGGCACTGACGATCCAAACAAAATGGCCCCGTCGAGACGGGGCCATTTTGTTTGATGCGGCAGCTATTTGCTGATGTGCAAGGGGGCCATCGCCTTGGGCGGCGACTGCTGGTTGTCGCACGACGTCAGGAACGCAGCCGCGATCAGGAACAGACTCACGATACCACTCAACTGGGACATGGCGAAACTCCTCCTGTTTCGCCCCGCGCACCCGCACCTTAGCCGGAAGCCGCTCTGCCGTACATGACTTATGGTGACAGCGATTTGCGCTTCGTGAATCGTTGGGGGTTGACGCCCGGCAATAATTGCGAGCCGGCCGATTGCCTTTTACGGCACTTTGGCTAAGACGTGCGCGACATCAATCAGATCAATCGAGGACATCGCAATGACCGCCATCATCGACATTGTCGGGCGTGAAATCCTGGACAGCCGTGGAAATCCGACCGTCGAGGTCGATGTCATTCTCGAAGACGGCTCGATGGGCCGCGCGGCGGTGCCGTCAGGTGCTTCGACCGGAGCCCACGAGGCCGTCGAACTGCGCGACGGTGGTGCCCGCTATCTCGGCAAGGGCGTGCTCAAGGCGGTTGAGGCGGTCAACGGCGAGCTGTTCGAGGCCATCGGCGGCATGGAAGCCGAAAACCAGATCCATATCGACCAGACCATGATCGAGCTTGACGGCACGCCCAACAAGAGCCGCCTCGGCGCCAACGCCATTCTCGGCGTGTCGCTGGCGGTGGCGAAGGCCGCGGCCGAAGCCGCCGGCCTGCCGCTCTACCGCTACGTCGGCGGCACCAAAGCGCATCTCCTGCCGGTGCCGATGATGAACATCATCAATGGCGGCGCGCATGCCGACAACCCGATCGACTTCCAGGAATTCATGATCCTGCCGATCGGCGCGCCGACGCTGCGCGAAGGCGTTCGCTGGGGTTCGGAAATCTTCCACACGCTGCGCAAGAAGCTGAAGGACGCCGGCCACAACACCAATGTCGGTGACGAGGGCGGCTTTGCCCCGAATTTGAAAAGCGCGCCGGTGGCGCTCGATTTCATCATGGAATCGATCGAGCAGGCCGGCTTCAAGCCGGGCGAGGAGATCGCGCTCGGCCTCGATTGCGCCGCGACCGAGTTCTTCAAGGACGGCAATTACGTCTATGAAGGCGAGAAGAAGACGCGCGACCCCAAGGCCCAGGCCAAGTACCTGGCCAAGCTTGCCGCCGACTATCCGATCATCTCGATCGAGGACGGCCTTGCCGAGGACGATTGGGAAGGCTGGAAGTACCTGACCGATCTGATCGGCAAGAAGACCCAGCTGGTCGGCGACGATTTGTTCGTCACCAACACCGCACGGCTGCGCGACGGCATCCGCATGGGTGTTGCCAATTCGATCCTGGTCAAGGTCAACCAGATCGGTTCGCTGACGGAAACGCTCGACGCCGTCGAGACCGCGCACAAGGCCGGCTACACCGCCGTCATGTCGCACCGTTCGGGCGAAACCGAGGATTCGACCATTGCCGATCTCGCCGTTGCCACCAATTGCGGACAGATCAAGACCGGCTCGCTGTCGCGCTCGGACCGCATGGCCAAGTACAACCAGCTGATCCGCATCGAGGAAGAGCTCGGCAAGCAGGCAAGCTATGCCGGCAAGTCGGTGGTCAAGGGCTGATCCGGAAACACTCTAACGTCGGATATCGGGTGAAAGGGCGGGAGCATTCCCGCCCTTTTTCATTTCGACGGGCGCCAAGCCGGTCATCCGTAACCGTCCGTTAAGCACAATCGGGCGAAAAAGATCGTGAGCCGCCTGAGTTCGCGGGCTAGAGCCGGATGATTCCAGGTCTGTTCGACCCGAAATCTGAATCCGACTCTAAATCAAAGAGATAGAGCATGATGTCGTCCGAAAACCGCTTCACACTTTTCGGCATCATGCTCTAGAGGAATCGGACGATGTGGACGCGTCAGCACAAGCAGAGAAACACCGGCCGGCTGATCATCCCATCGCTCTGCGCGGCGTTTTTGGCCTATTTCGGCTTTCATGCCTATCACGGCGAATTCGGCATCTACTCGAAATACCAGCTGGAAGCCCAGACGGTTGCGCTGCAACGCCAGCTCGATGCGATCAAGGCGCGCCGCATGGAACTCGAACGGCGTGTTCGGCTCATGCATGAAGGCACGCTGGAGAAGGACATGCTCGACGAGCAGGCGCGCAAGGCGCTCAATCTGTCCCAGGCTGATGAAATCACCATCATGTTGCCCGCTTCGACGAAATAACTGATATCAAGTTAATCACCAATATTTTCAATGATTTTAATCGCTTAGGTGCATGCCAGCTATGCAAATTCGGCATGGCGCAACGCTCTTACGCGTGTTAGCTTCCCATAAATCGGTGGGGAGGAGCTGATCTCCCCAGAGCAGATTTCATCTGCTCTAATGTCCACAAAGAGACGCCAACAGGGAGTGATGCATGGCCACCGCCGCCAGAAAAGCGCCTGCCAAATCCAAATCCGACGGCAAATCGGGGCTTTCGGCCCCCAAACCTGCCGAATTCACCAAGGACGAAGAGCTTGCCGCCTACCGGCACATGCTGCTCATCCGCCGTTTCGAGGAAAAGGCCGGCCAGCTTTACGGCATGGGCTTCATCGGTGGCTTCTGTCACCTCTATATCGGCCAGGAAGCTGTCGTCACCGGCATGAAGATGGCGCTGATCGACGGCGACCAGATGATCACCGCCTATCGCGACCACGGCCACATGCTGGCGATGGAACTGTCGCCGCGCGGCGTCATGGCCGAGTTGACCGGGCGTCGTGGCGGCCTGTCACGGGGCAAGGGCGGCTCCATGCACATGTTCTCCAAGGAAAAGCACTTTTACGGCGGCCACGGCATCGTCGGCGCGCAGGTGTCGCTCGGCACCGGGCTGGCCTTCGCCAACCGCTACCGCGACAACAACAATGTCTCGCTGACCTATTTCGGCGACGGTGCGGCCAACCAGGGCCAGGTCTATGAAAGCTTCAACATGGCCTCGCTGTGGAAGCTGCCGGTGATCTACATCATCGAGAACAACCGCTATGCCATGGGCACCTCGGTTTCGCGCTCCTCGGCGGAAACCAATTTTTCGCATCGCGGCGCCTCGTTCAAGATCCCCGGCATCCAGGTCGACGGCATGGATGTCCGCGCCGTGAAGGCTGCGGGCGACCAGGCGACGGAGTGGTGTCGCGCCGGCAACGGGCCGATCATTCTCGAAATGCAGACCTATCGTTATCGCGGTCACTCGATGTCCGACCCGGCGAAATACCGCTCCAAGGAAGAAGTGCAGAAGATGCGCTCGGACCATGACCCGATCGAGCAGGTCAAGGCGCGGCTGACCGGGAAGAAGTGGGCGACCGAAGACGAGCTCAAGGCCATCGACAAGGAAGTCCGCGACGTCGTCGCGGACGCCGCAGAATTTGCCCAGCACGACGCGGAGCCGGATCCGTCCGAGCTCTGGACCGATATCGTACTGTAAGGGAGGGCAAGGACATGCCGATCGAAATTCTCATGCCCGCTCTCTCGCCGACCATGGAAGAGGGCAATCTTTCCAAGTGGTTGAAGAACGAGGGCGACAAGGTCGTCGCTGGCGACGTCATCGCCGAGATCGAAACCGACAAGGCGACGATGGAAGTCGAAGCCGTTGACGAAGGCACGCTGGGCAAGATCCTGATTGCCGCCGGCACCGAAGGCGTCAAGGTCAACACGCCGATCGCAGTGCTGCTGCAGGACGGCGAAAGTGCCGGTGATATCGGCAAGTCCGCGGCTCCCGCCAAGGCGGAAGCACCTGCAAAGGCGGAGGCTCCGGCCGCCGAGGACAAGGCAGAGGCCGCAAAGCCCGCCGCCGCACCGGTGGCTGCCGCCCCCAAGACGGAAATCGCCGCCGATCCGGACATTCCGGCGGGCACGGAAATGGTCTCGACCACGGTGCGCGAGGCACTGCGCGACGCGATGGCCGAGGAAATGCGCCGCGACGGCGATGTCTTCGTCATGGGCGAGGAAGTCGCCGAGTACCAGGGCGCCTACAAGATCACGCAAGGGCTGCTGCAGGAGTTCGGGCCGCGGCGCGTCGTCGATACGCCGATCACCGAGCATGGCTTTGCCGGTGTCGGCGTGGGTGCGGCGATGGCCGGCCTGAAGCCGATCGTCGAGTTCATGACCTTCAACTTCGCCATGCAGGCGATCGATCAGATCATCAACTCGGCCGCCAAGACGCTCTATATGTCGGGCGGCCAGATGGGCGCGCCGATCGTGTTCCGTGGACCGAACGGTGCCGCTGCCCGCGTCGCCGCCCAGCATTCGCAGTGCTACGCGGCGTGGTACAGCCACATTCCGGGCCTGAAAGTGGTGATGCCCTACACCGCCGCCGACGCCAAGGGCTTGCTCAAGGCGGCTATCCGCGACCCCAATCCGATTATCTTCCTCGAGAACGAGATCCTCTACGGGCAGTCCTTCGACGTCCCTAAGCTGGACGATTTCGTGTTGCCGATCGGCAAGGCGCGCATCCACAAATCAGGCAAGGATGTTACCCTCGTCTCCTTCGGCATCGGTATGACCTATGCGGTCAAGGCTGAGGCCGAGTTGCGCGGCATGGGTATCGACGTCGAGATCATCGATCTCAGAACCGTCCGCCCGCTGGACCTCGACACCATCATCGCCTCGGTGAAGAAGACCAACCGGCTGATCGTTGTGGAAGAGGGATATCCGCAGAACTCGGTCGGCGACCATATCGCCAACCAGGTGTCGCAGCGCGCCTTCGATTTCCTCGACGCACCGGTGATCACCATTGCCGGCAAGGATGTGCCGATGCCCTATGCGGCCAACCTCGAGAAACTGGCTCTGCCAAACGTCGGCGAGGTCATCGAGGCGGTCAAAGCCGTCACGTATCGCTGAACCGGGCGGGAGGACAAAATGCCAATCAACATCACCATGCCGGCCCTGTCGCCCACGATGGAAGAGGGCAATCTGTCCAAGTGGCTCGTGAAGGAAGGCGACAAGGTTTCGCCGGGCGACGTCATCGCCGAGATCGAGACCGACAAGGCGACGATGGAGGTCGAGGCCGTCGATGAGGGCACGGTTGCCAAGCTCGTCGTTCCCGCCGGCACCGAGGGTGTCAAGGTCAACGCGCTGATCGCCGTGCTCGCGGCCGAAGGTGAGGACGCTGGCGCCGTCGCGAAAAGCGATGGTGCTGCTGCACCAGCGAAAGCCGAGGCCAAGCAGGATAAAGCGCCAATCTCCCCACCTGTGGGGGAGATGTCAGCCAAGTCGACAGAGGGGGGCGCTGTCCCGCCCGCGTCTCAGCCTGTCACGCCCCCCTCTGGCCTGCCGGCCATCCCACCCACAAGGGGGGAGATCAGCCAATCGTCGGGCGAACGCACTTTTGCCTCGCCGCTTGCCCGCCGTATTGCCAAGGAGGCCGGCGTCGATGTGTCCGCCGTGACCGGCACCGGCCCGCATGGCCGTGTGGTGAAGGCCGATGTCGATGCCGCGATTGCCGGTGGTGGCGCCAAGGCGCCGGCCGCAAAGGCCGCACCTGTCGGCGCTCCGGCTGCTGCCCCTGCGGTAAAGGCGATGTCGGACGATCAGGTGCTGAAACTGTTCGAGGCTGGCTCGTACGATCTGGTCCCGCATGACAACATGCGCAAGACCATCGCGCGGCGTCTGGTCGAGGCCAAGACCACCATCCCGCATTTCTACCTGACGCTCGACTGCGAACTTGATGCACTCTTGGCACTGCGCACGCAGATCAACGCGGCAGCCCCGGTGAAGAAAACCGACAAGGGTGATGCACCGGCCTACAAGCTGTCGGTCAACGACATGGTGATCAAGGCGATGGCGATGGCCTTGAAGGCGGTGCCGGATGCCAATGCGTCGTGGACGGAAAGCGCCATGGTCAAGCACAAGCATGCCGATGTCGGCGTTGCCGTGTCTATCCCGGGTGGCTTGATCACCCCGATCATTCGGCATGCGGACGAAAAGACACTCTCCACCATCTCCAACGAGATGAAGGATCTGGCCAGCCGCGCACGCAGCCGCAAGCTGAAGCCGGAAGAGTATCAGGGTGGCACCACGGCGGTGTCCAACCTCGGCATGTTCGGCATCAAGGACTTTGCCGCCGTCATCAACCCGCCGCATGCCACCATCCTGGCCGTTGGCGCCGGCGAGGAGCGGGCGGTGGTCAAGAACGGCGAGATCAAAATCGCCACCGTGATGTCGGTGACATTGTCGACCGACCATCGCGCCGTCGACGGCGCGCTTGGTGCCGAACTGCTGGTCGCCTTCAAGCGGCTGGTCGAGAATCCGATGGGCATGCTGGTCTAACCTGGCCACCGTGCTGGTTCACTGGCTGTTCGTGCGCTTGCGGTTGAGGCGCGGTTTGATCAAGGCACAGGTGGGCGCATGAAGACGGTTCTTTGCTACGGCGACTCGCTGACCTGGGGCTACAATGCCGAAGGCGGCCGCCATGCGCTGGAAGACCGCTGGCCGAGCGTGCTGCAGGCCATACTCGGTGGTGGTGTCGAAGTCATCGCCGAAGGCCTCAATGGCCGCACCACGGCGTTCGACGACCATCTGGCTGGTGCCGATCGAAATGGTGCACGGGTGCTGCCGACGGTCCTGACGACGCATGCGCCGATCGACCTGATTGTCATCATGCTCGGCGCCAATGACATGAAGCCCTGGATCCACGGCAATCCGGTCGCGGCCAAGCAAGGCATAGAGCGGTTGATCGACATCGTGCGCGGTCACGACTACCCGTTCGACTGGCCGGCGCCGCAGATCCTGATCGTTTCGCCGCCCGCGGTCAGCCGCACCGACAATGCCGAATTCAAGGAAATGTTTGCCGGCGGCGACGACGCTTCGGCCCGGCTGGCGCCGCTCTACGCTGCCCTTGCCGATGAGGCTGGTTGCGGCTTTTTTGACGCCGGCACGGTGGCGCAAACCACCCCACTCGACGGTGTTCACCTCGACGCCGAAAACACGCGAAACATTGGCAAGGCGCTGACGCCGCTCGTGCGCGTCATGCTGGAACTGTGATTCAAGGAGAAAAACCGTGGCTGAGAACTACGACGTCATCATCATCGGCTCCGGCCCCGGCGGCTATGTCACGGCGGTGCGTTCCGCCCAGCTTGGCTTCAAGACGGCGATTGTCGAGCGCGAGCATCTCGGTGGCATCTGCCTCAACTGGGGTTGCATCCCGACCAAGGCGCTGCTGCGCTCGGCCGAGATCATGCATTATTCGGATCATCTGAAGGATTACGGGCTGAAGCTCGACGGCAAGGTCAGCGTCGACACGTCGGCCGTGGTCGACCGCTCGCGGAAAGTCTCGCTGCGGCTCAATGGCGGCGTCGCCTTCCTGATGAAGAAGAACAAAGTCGATGTCATCTGGGGCGAGGCCAAGCTCTCCAAGCCTGGTGAGATCGTCGTGTCCAAGACGGCCAAGAAGCCGATGGAGCCACAGCCGCCGGTACCGAAAGGCGTCAAGGGCGAGGGCACCTACACCGCCAAGCACATCATCCTGGCGACCGGAGCCCGGCCGCGCGCGCTGCCCGGCATCGAGCCGGACGGCAAGCTGATCTGGACCTATTTCGAGGCCATGGTGCCGAAGGAGATGCCAAAGTCGCTGCTGGTCATGGGCTCTGGCGCCATCGGCATCGAGTTCGCCTCCTTCTACCGCACCATGGGTGCCGATGTGACCGTTGTCGAACTGCTGCCGGCGGTGATGCCGGTCGAGGACGCCGAGGTCTCGAAATTCGCGCAAAAGCAGTTCGAGAAGCAAGGCATGAAGATCATCCTTGAAGCCAAGGTGACCAAGGTCGAGAAGGGTGCCAACTCGGTCACCGCGCATGTCGAGATGAAGGACGGCAAGGTCGAGAAGATCACCGCCGACCGCATGATCTCGGCCGTCGGCGTGCAGGGCAACATCGAGAATCTCGGACTTGAAACGCTCGGCGTGAAGACTGAGCGCGGCTGCGTCGTCGTCGACGGTTACGGCAAGACCAATGTGCCCGGCATCTACGCCATCGGCGATGTCGCCGGCCCGCCAATGCTCGCCCACAAGGCCGAGCATGAGGGCGTGGTGTGCGTCGAAAAGATCGCCGATTTCCCCGGCGTGCATGCCACCGACAAGCTCAAGATTCCAGGCTGCACCTACTGCAATCCGCAGGTCGCCTCCGTCGGGCTGACGGAAGCGAAGGCCAAGGCAGAAGGCAAGGATATCCGGGTCGGGCGCTTCCAGTTCGCCGCCAATGGCAAGGCCATCGCGCTCGGTGAGGACCAGGGCTTCATCAAGACCATCTTCGACAAGAAAAACGGCCAACTGCTCGGCGCGCACATGGTCGGCGCCGAAGTGACCGAACTGATCCAGGGCTTTGTCGTGGCGATGAACTTGGAGACGACCGAGGAAGAATTGATGCACACCATCTTCCCGCATCCGACGCTGTCGGAGATGATGAAGGAAAGCGTGCTCGACGCCTATGGCCGCGCGCTGAACGCGTGATAAATTAAACGTGCTGGAACCAATGGAATCCGGCGGCAAGGTACTTCGTTTGCGAATGCATTTTCACCCATCACACAAGGAGAAGGCATATGCACTTGAATGGCGTCGGCTGGATTGCAGCAATCATCATCGGCGGTCTTGCGGGCTGGTTCGCCGAAATGGTCATGAAGAGCAACACCGGCATCCTTATGAACATTGTTATGGGCATCGTCGGCGCGGTCGTGCTGAACGCCATTCTTCAGGCACTCAATTTCGGCCCGTTCGGCGTCGGCTGGACTGCCTATCTGATAACCGGCTTCATCGGCGCCTGCCTGCTGATCTGGGCAGGGCGTCTGGTGCGCCGTTAACATCGCTGAAGAGCGGCTATGCGAAAAAGGCTGCCGCGCCATGCACTGCGGCGGCCTTTTTCTTTGCGTTGAAAAGTCTTAGATGACGTCATGACAGCGAACGCCTGACTGGCGGTCGCGAACGAACCAGGTTTCCCGATGGTCACTGTCCTCGATACGATTGCCAACGCACCGCGCTTGCGGCATCCGGAAAAGGCGCACAAGCCGGATCAGGATGTACTGCGCAAGCCCGACTGGATCCGCGTCAAGGCGCCGATGTCGAAGGGCTATGCCGAAACGCGCGAGATCGTGAAGTCGCACAAGCTGGTGACGGTCTGCGAAGAGGCCGGCTGCCCCAATATCGGCGAGTGCTGGGAAAAGAAGCACGCCACCTTCATGATCATGGGCGAGATCTGCACACGCGCCTGCGCGTTCTGCAACGTCGCCACCGGAATTCCGACAGCACTTGATCCCGATGAGCCGGCCCGCGTCGCCCACGCCGTCAAGCAGATGGGCCTGACCCATGTCGTCATCACCTCGGTCGACCGCGACGATCTCGCCGATGGCGGCGCACAGCATTTCGCCGAGGTTATCCGCGCCATCAGGGCGGCAACGCCGTTGACGACGATCGAAATCCTGACGCCCGACTTCCTGCGCAAGGAAGGCGCGCTGGAGATCGTCGTGGCGGCCAAGCCCGACGTCTTCAACCACAATCTCGAAACCGTGCCGTCGAACTATCTGACAGTTCGTCCGGGCGCCCGCTATTTCCATTCGATCCGGCTGTTGCAGCGGGTCAAGGAACTCGACCCGTCGATCTTCACCAAGTCCGGCATCATGGTGGGTCTCGGCGAGGAGCGGAACGAAATCCTGCAGCTGATGGACGATCTGCGTTCGGCCAATGTCGACTTCATGACCATCGGCCAGTATCTGCAGCCGTCGAAGAAGCACCATCCGGTGATCCGCTTCGTCACGCCGGAGGAGTTCAAGTCCTTCGAGACGATCGGCCGGACCAAGGGTTTCCTGCTGGTGGCGTCGAGCCCGCTGACGCGCTCGTCGCATCACGCCGGCGACGATTTCGCCCGGCTGCGCGCGGCGCGGGAAGCGCTTCTCAAGAAATCAGCTTAACCAGCTGATTTCATGCCAAAATTCGAAGCCACGCGTCGCGTATCCCACACTCCGCAACAGATGTTTGCACTTGTTGCCGACATCGAGGCCTATCCGCAATTCCTGCCGCTTTGCGAAGCGCTGACAGTTCGCTCGCGCAAGGAGCGGGACGGACGCACCGTTCTCCTCGCCGACATGAGCATCGGCTACAAGGCGATCCGCGAAACCTTCACCACGCAGGTGCTGTTGAAACCCGACGAGAACGCCATCGACGTGAAGTACATCGATGGCCCGTTCAAATATCTGAGCAATGTCTGGCGTTTCGAACCCGACGGCACTGGCTGCGCCGTCCGCTTTTTCATCGACTACGAGTTCAAGAGCAGGATTCTCGGCGCGGTGATGGGAACCATGTTCGATCGCGCCTTCCGCATGTTCGCCGAGGCTTTCGAGAAACGCGCCGACGTTATCTATGGTGCAGCACCCTCGGCCTGACTCTGGCCAAGCGCGCGCAGACCCAGCTCCAACGCGTGCCGGACCGTTTCACGGCGGATGAAATCGCGACCCTTGTCGGCAAACAGCCTGTGTTCGGCGGTCACGGTGTGGCCGCCCAGCCCGACGCCGAACCAAACCAGGCCGACAGGCTTTTCCGCCGAACCGCCGCCGGGGCCGGCAATGCCGGTGACCGCCAGGGTCAACCCGGCGCGCGAACGGGTAAGCGCGCCTTTCGCCATCTCGATCGCCGTCTCGCGGGAAACCGCGCCATGCGCCTCGAGCGTGACGGTTAAAACACCGAGCATGTCCATCTTGGCTTCGTTGGAATAGGTGATGAAGCCGCGATCGACCACAGTGGAAGAACCGGCGATGTCGGTGAGCGCGGCGATGATCATGCCGCCGGTGCAGCTTTCCGCCGTTGCCAGCATGATGCCGCGCTTCTGGCAGGCTTGCAGCAGGGCATTTGCCAGATCGGTGTTGCTCATTCCGGCACCTCGCCGGGAAACACCACGCTGGCGGTGGCAATCGCGGCTATGCCTTCCTCGCGCCCGACAAAGCCGAGCTTTTCATTGGTTGTCGCCTTGATCGAGATGCGGTCCGGTGAAATTGCCAGCATTCGCGACAGGGCCGCGGTCATCGCCTCGCGATGCGGGCCGACGCGCGGTGCCTCGCAGATCAGCGTGATATCGGCATTGGCGATGCGGCCGCCGCGCTCGCGCACCAGTCTTGCCGCGTGCTCGACGAATATCCGGGATGCAGCGCCTTTCCACTGTGGGTCGGACGGCGGAAAATGGGTGCCGATGTCGCCGGCGCCGCAAGTCGCCAGCAGCGCGTCGGTCAAGGCGTGCAGGCCGACATCGGCGTCGGAATGGCCGGACAGTTTCTTGTCATGAGCAATGGCGACGCCGCACAGGGTGACATGGTCGCCGGGTTCGAAGGCGTGGACGTCGTAGCCATTGCCGGTACGGATGTCGGGAAAGCGCACGCGTTCGCCGGAAAGCCGCTGGTCCGCCATCGCAATGTCCCGTGCCCAGGTGAGTTTGACATTGTCGGGCGAGCCCGGAACGATCTTTACCGGAATATGCGCCCATTCGGCGATCGCGGCGTCGTCGGTGAAATCTGTTTTTCCCAGATGATGGGCTTTCTCGTGCGCGGCAAGGATGGGCCAGAACGGAAAGCCCTGTGGCGTTTGGGCCGCGTGAAGCCCGCTGCGGGAAACGGTTTCGCCAACCACGCCGGAGGCCGACTCACGCTTCAGCGTGTCGGCGACGGGCAAAGCGGGCAACGCTCCCTCGCGCTCGCCGATGGCGGCGATCGTGCGGTCGATTAGGTCCGCGTCGACGAACGGACGGACGGCGTCGTGGATCAGAACCTGCGCCGGCGCGTGGCCTCTCAATGCAAGCAGCCCGAGCCGGACGGACTCCTGCCTGGTTGCCCCACCAATAATGGCGGTGACACGCTCGGCGTCGGGGCCCGCCGCCTGCAGGAACAGCTCGTGGTCGTCGGCATGGATAGCGACAACGACCTCGCTGGTTCGCGGGTGAGCCAGAAAAATTTCCAGCGTGTGTGCGATGACGGCATAGCCGCCAATGTGCTGATATTGCTTCGGTCCATTGGCCTGCCCGGCGCGCGCGCCGCGGCCGGCCGCAACGATCACCACAGCGACCTTGCCATCCGCACTCGAAACGTGATTTTCACTTGCGTCAGTCATGCCTGGTTGGTCCTAGCGCACGATCCCGAAAAGTGTAATCGGTTTTCGGAAAGATCGTGCGCTAAGTATGAAATTCCAAAGCGTCCTTTGCGCGTCCCAAGGGACGCGCGGCGCTTTGGTCGCGGCCAAAGCCGAAGGCCAGCATTTTCCCAATTGCGCCTTAATGTGGCGTCATTCCGCGTTGCACATTGCCGCAGTTCTGGCTAGAGAATGTGCAACGAATGAACATGCTTGGTTTTTGTGCATGGTTAACTTGACCAAATTGCCTGACTTGACCAAATTGGCAGGGCCGCTTGATGTCGGCGGTGTGAGAATCCGCAATCGCGTGTTCCTCGCGCCGATGTCGGGGATTACAGATGAGCCGTTCCGGCAGCGCGCCCACGCGCATGGCGCGGGCCTGGTCGTGTCCGAAATGGTGGCCAGCGGCGAGCTTGCCAAGGGCAGGGCCGGTTTCAACCTGCGCATACGCCACTCCGGCCTGCCGGTCCATATGGTCCAGCTTGCCGGCCGCGAGGCGGTGCACATGGCCGAAGGCGCCAGGTTAGCCGCCGGCGAGGGCGCCGACATCATCGATATCAATATGGGCTGCCCGGCCAAGAAGGTCACTGGCGGTTATGCCGGCTCGGCATTGATGCTGGATCTCGACCATGCGCTGTCGCTGATCGACGCCGTTGTGGGCGCGGTCGATGTGCCGGTGACGGTCAAGATGCGGCTCGGCTGGGACGAAGGCGCGCTCAACGCGCCGATGCTAGCGCGCCGCGCCGAGCAGGCCGGCGTCAAGATGGTGACCGTGCACGGCCGCACGCGTTGCCAGTTCTATCAGGGCAAGGCCGACTGGCGCGCCATTGCCCGCGTCAAGGAAGCCGTGTCCATCCCGGTCGTTGCCAATGGCGATGTTTCTTCGCCAGAGGAAGCCGCTGCTATTCTCGACCAATCCGGCGCCGACGCCGTGATGGTTGGCCGTGCGCACTACGGCGCGCCTTGGGTCGCCGGCAGCATCGCGGCGGCCGCGTTGGGCGAGGCTGTGCCAGGCATGCCCGACAGTCGGCAAGCGTTGGCCGCTTACATCGTCTCCCACTATGAGGACATGCTGGCGCTCTATGGCGTCGAGAGCGGCCTGCGCCAGGCGCGCAAGCATCTTGGATGGTATCTTGATCGTCATGCCAACGGCATCGCTGACGACGACAGCCGAAAGGCTATTCTGACCGCATTGGAGCCCGCGCGCGTCATTGCCTTGCTGCGCGACGTGTTTTCGCGCGATCCGCAACCCCTGAACCTGCGGAGCGCCGCATGAATGCCGCCGCTGCCCAAGGCGCTGAAATGGCGGATGCCGCCCAGATCGTGCTCAACACCATCCGTCGCCCGGTGATCATGATCAGCGAGGAAGGGTTCATCACCTTTGCCAACGCCGACGCGGAAGACTTTTTTCGCTCGAGCGCGACGATGCTGGCGCGCAACATGCTGTCCAAGCTCATTCCCTTCGGCAGCCCGCTGCTGACGCTGGTGGACCAGGTGCGCGAGCGTCGGGCTCCCGTCAACGAATACCGGGTCGATGTATCGTCGCCGCGCCTCGGCATCGAGAAGGTCGTCGATCTCTATGTCGCGCCGGTGCCGGAATTTCCGGGCTCCGTGGTGGTGATGTTCCAGGAGCGGTCGATGGCCGACAAGATCGACCGGCAGATGACACATCGGGGTGCGGCACGCTCGGTCACCGGCCTGGCAGCGATGCTCGCCCATGAGATCAAGAACCCGCTCTCCGGCATCCGGGGGGCCGCCCAGCTGCTCGAACTGTCGGCTTCCGACGAGGACCGCGCGCTGACGCGGCTGATCACCGACGAGACCGACCGCATCGTGTCGCTGGTCGACCGCATGGAGGTGTTTTCCGACGAGCGGCCGATCGATCGCTATCCCGTCAACATCCATGTCGTACTCGACCATGTGAAGGCAATCGCCAAGAACGGTTTTGCCAAGAGAATCAAGATAATGGAGGATTATGATCCTTCATTGCCTCCGGTATTCGCCAACCGCGATCAACTCATCCAAGTGTTCCTGAACCTGGTCAAGAATGCCGCCGAGGCGATCGGCAGCGACCCGCACGGCGAGATCGTGCTGTCGACAGCCTTCCGGCCGGGCATCCGTGTTTCCGTTCCGGGCACGCAGGACCGCGTCTCGCTGCCGCTGGAATTCTGCGTGCGCGACAATGGCTCCGGCGTGTCGGAAGATATTTTGCCGATCCTGTTCGACCCGTTCATCACCACCAAGCCGAACGGCTCGGGGTTGGGGCTGGCACTGGTCGCCAAGATCGTTGGCGAGCATGGCGGCATCATCGAATGCGAATCGACACCGCGCGGGACCACATTCCGCATCCTGATGCCGGCCTGGAAAGAGGCGCCATACGGCGCTGATGACGAAGGCGAAGGAGATCGCAAATGACCGTTCGCGGCAATATTCTCGTCGCCGACGACGATGCGGCGATCCGCACCGTCCTCAACCAGGCGCTGTCGCGTGTCGGCCATGAAGTGCGCGTCACCTCCAACGCCTCGACTTTGTGGCGCTGGGTGGCGGCGGGCGAGGGCGATCTGGTCATCACCGATGTGGTCATGCCCGATGAAAACGCCTTCGACATGCTGCCGCGCATCAAGAAGGCGCGGCCGGAACTGCCGGTTATCGTCATGAGCGCCCAAAACACCTTCATGACGGCGATCCGCGCCTCCGAAACCGGCGCCTACGAATACCTGCCGAAGCCGTTCGACCTGACCGAACTTCTCAACATCGTCAATCGCGCGCTTTCCGAGCCGCGGCGGCCGAAGATCGATGCGCGGCCGGAAGAACAGCCAGACGCCATGCCGCTGGTCGGCCGCTCCGCCGCCATGCAGGACATCTACCGCATGCTGGCGCGCATGATGCAGACCGACCTGACGGTGATGATCTCGGGCGAATCCGGCACCGGCAAGGAACTGGTGGCGCGCGCGCTGCATGAATATGGCCGCCGTCGCGGCGGGCCGTTCGTTGCCATCAACATGGCGGCGATCCCGCGCGATCTGATCGAATCGGAACTGTTCGGCCACGAGAAGGGCGCCTTCACCGGCGCGCAGAACCGCTCCACCGGCCGCTTCGAGCAGGCCGAGGGCGGCACGCTATTCCTTGACGAGATCGGCGACATGCCGATGGAGGCGCAGACGCGCCTGCTGCGCGTCCTGCAGCAGGGCGAGTACACGACGGTCGGCGGGCGCACGCCGATCAAGACCGACGTGCGCATCGTCGCCGCCACCAACAAGGATCTGCGCACGCTGATCAACCAGGGGCTTTTCCGCGAGGATCTTTTCTATCGCCTCAACGTCGTGCCGCTCCGGCTGCCGGCGCTGCGCGAGCGCTCCGAAGACGTGCCGGACCTCGTCCGCCACTTCTTCAAGCTCGGCGAGATGGAAGGCCTGCAGACCAAGCGCATCTCGTCGGGCGGCATCGAACTGATGAAGCGCTATCCATGGCCAGGCAATGTGCGTGAACTGGAAAACCTCGTTCGCAGGCTCGCCGCGCTCTATTCGCAAGACGAGATTTCCGCCGAGATCATCGAAGCCGAACTCAAGACCGGCGAACGGCCGGTGGTGCCGGGCGGCGGCAATCTCATTCCCGACGACCTGTCGATCGGCCAGGCGGCCGAGCATTTCCTGCAGCGCTATTTCGCCTCCTTTGCCGGCGATTTGCCACCCGCAGGCCTCTACCAGCGCATTCTGGCCGAGGTCGAGTACCCGCTGGTCCTGGCCTCTATGACGGCTACCCGCGGCAATCAGATCAAGGCCGCGGAATTGCTGGGCTTGAACCGCAACACACTGCGCAAGAAGATCCGCGAACTCGGCGTCAACGTCTACAAATCGTCGCGGCAGGGCTGAGCCTGATCTGAGCGCGGTTTTTTCAGGGGACCGGCTCGCGAAAGATTTCCGTCTCGGTCACACTTGTTGCATAATCGCCACAATGCGTTGCATACATCCGACGCAATCATGGCTCTAGACGGCGACATGGCTCCGCAGGCACCGACAACAAATCAACCGCTTTTCAGCGAACCCGGCGCGCGTGACGGGCGCCGGCTGCTGGCGCTGCCCGGCGTGGTCGCGGTCGTCGGCGCGCTGATGACGGCGGCGATCTCGTTCACCATCCTGGTCGGCGCCACGCCGATCACCCCGAACGAGTCGACCACGCTGGCGCTGATTGCCCTCAACGCGGCTTTCGTGCTGTTCCTCATCGCGCTGGTCGGGCGTGAAGTGCACCGCATCCTGATGGCGCGCCGGCATGGCAAGGCCGCCTCGCGGCTGCATGTGCGCATCGTCGCCATGTTCGCTCTTGTTGCCGCCATTCCCGCGATCATGGTGGCCATCATCGCGTCGATCACGCTCGACATCGGCCTTGACCGCTGGTTCGAGATCCGCACCAAGACGATCGTCAATTCGTCGCTGTCGATCGCAGATGCCTATGTCCAGGAAAACGCCCGCAACCTCCAGGGCACGACCCTGTCGATGGCCTATGATCTCGACGCGTCGCGAACGCTCTACGGGCTTGATCGCACTGGCTTTCTCGACCTGATGAACAAGGAAGCCGTAGGCCGGTCGTTGGCCCATGCGGCGCTAATCAAGCCCGACGGCTCTTTCGTCATGAGTGCCAAGACCAATACGGATTTCGCCATGCCCGAGCCGCCGGAAGGCGCCGTGGCCAGCGCCGCCGACTTCAAGCCGGTGCTGATCGAGCCGAAAACGCGCAACATCATGGGCGCCATCGTCAAGCTGCGTGAGATCGAAGGGCTCTATCTCTACACCATTCGCCTGGTCGATCCCGAAGTGATCAAGGCGCGGCAGATCGTCAGGTCCAACACCGACGAATATCGCGGGCTGGAAGACAACCGCCGCACCTCGCAGGTGGCGTTCGCGCTGCCCTATCTGTCGCTGACGCTGATCATCATCCTGTCCGCGATCTGGACCGGCATCGCCGTCGCCGACCGTCTGGTGCGGCCCATTCGCCAGCTTATCGGTGCCGCTGACGAGGTCGCGACCGGCAATCTCGATGTCGCGGTTCCGGTCAGGCCATCGGATGGCGATGTCGCCTCGCTCGGCGATACATTCAACAAGATGCTTCTGGAGCTGAAATCACAACGTAACGAGATCCTGTCCGCGAAGGACCTGATCGATGAGAGGCGCCGCTTCTCGGAGGCCGTGCTTGCCGGCGTCACCGCCGGCGTCATCGGCGTCGATCCCTACGGCATCGTCACCATCGTCAACCGCTCGGCCGAGGCGATGCTGGCCATTTCAGCCAACGCCGCCCTTGGGCAGAACCTCTCAGCCGTGCTGCCGCATGTCGGCCGTGTCTTCGAAATCGGCCGCAAGTCCGGCAAACCCGTCTACCGCGAGCAGGTCACCTTCTACCGTGCGGGCGCCGAGCGGACCTTCAATGTGCAGATCACCATCGAGGCCGGCGATGACGGCTCGGAGGAAAAATCCTATGTCGTGACGGTCGACGACATCACCGATCTGGTGCAGGCGCAGCGCTCCTCCGCCTGGGCGGACGTGGCGCGGCGTATCGCCCACGAGATTAAGAACCCGCTGACGCCGATTCAGCTCTCGGCCGAACGCATCAAGCGCCGCTACGGCAAGGTGATTACCGAGGACCGCGAGGTTTTCGATCAATGCACCGACACCATCATCCGTCAGGTTGAGGATATCGGCCGTATGGTCGACGAGTTCTCGGCTTTCGCGCGCATGCCCAAGCCCGAGATGAAGGCTATCGACCTGCGCGAATCGCTGCGCGAGGCTTCGTTCCTGGTCGAAGTCAGCCGCGCCGACATCACTTTCGAGCGGATATTCGGCACCGAACCGCTCAAGGGTACCTTCGACAGCCGGCTGATGGCGCAGGCTTTCGGCAATGTGATCAAAAACGCCGCTGAGGCAATCGACGGATTGGAACAGAAGGATGGTTCGCACGGCATAATCCGGATTCAAGCGGGGCGTCAGAATGGTGCGATTCGAATCGACGTCATCGATAATGGCAAAGGTCTGCCGCGCGAGAATCGCCAACGGCTGCTCGAGCCCTACATGACAACGCGCGAGAAGGGCACCGGACTTGGCCTCGCTATCGTCAAGAAGATCGTGGAGGACCATGGCGGCAGGCTGGAACTACACGATGCTCCTGCGAACTTCCACGATGGGCGCGGCGCGATGATCAGCATCATCCTGCCGCCTGCGGCCGCCGCGGCTCCACGCGGCGAAAGCAGGACGGAAAACGAACGAGAAACTGAAAAGGTCGGTAATGGCGTCTGATATTCTCATCGTCGATGACGAGGAAGACATCCGTGAACTCGTTGCGGGCATACTGAGCGACGAAGGTCACGAAACCCGCACGGCATTCGATGCCGACAGCGCGCTCGCTGCTATAGCTGATCGCGCGCCGCGGCTGATTTTCCTCGACATCTGGCTGCAGGGCTCGCGCCTGGACGGGCTGGCGCTGCTCGACGAGATCAAGACGATGCACCCGACCTTGCCGGTGGTGATGATCTCCGGCCACGGCAACATCGAAACGGCGGTCTCCGCCATCCGTCGCGGCGCCTATGACTTCATCGAAAAGCCGTTCAAGGCCGACAGGCTGATCCTCATTGCCGAGCGTGCGCTTGAGACCTCGAAACTGCGGCGCGAGGTTTCCGACCTCAAGTTGCGCAGCGGCGAAACCTTCGATCTGATCGGCATGTCGTCGGCGATGAGCCAGTTGCGCCAGACCATCGAACGCGTGGCACCGACCAACAGCCGCGTGATGATCATCGGCCCGTCAGGCTCGGGCAAGGAACTGGCCGCGCGCGCCATCCACACGCTGTCGGCGCGTAAGGGCGCACCTTTCGTGACGCTGAGCGCCGCCAACATCACGCCCGAGCGCATGGAGATCGAGCTGTTCGGCACCGAATCGAACGGCGTCGAGCGCAAGGTCGGCGCGCTCGAGGAGGCCCATCGCGGCATTCTCTACATCGACGAAGTGGCCGACATGCCGCGCGAGACGCAGAACAAGATCCTGCGCGTGCTGGTCGAGCAGCAGTTCGAGCGGGTAGGGGGCACCAAGCGGGTCAAGGTCGATGTCCGCATCATCTCCTCGACCTCGCAGAACCTCGAAGCGATGATCGCCGACGGCCGTTTCCGCGAGGATCTCTATCATCGCCTGGCGGTGGTTCCGGTCATGGTGCCGGGACTGGCCGAGCGGCGCGAGGACATTCCCTATCTCGTCGACAATTTCATGAAGCAGATCGCCCGTCAGGCCGGCATCAAGCCGCGCCGCATCGGCGACGACGCGTTGGCCGTGCTGCAGGCGCACAACTGGCCGGGCAACGTCCGCCAGCTGCGCAACAATGTCGAGCGCCTGATGATCCTGGCGCGCGGCGACAACGTCGATGCGCCAATCACCGCGGATCTGTTGCCGGCCGAGATCGGCGATGTCATGCCGCGCACGCCGAATCAATCCGACCAGCACATCATGGCGCTGCCGTTACGCGAGGCGCGCGAACAATTCGAGAAGGACTACCTGATCGCCCAGATCAATCGGTTCGGCGGCAACATCTCGAAAACCGCCGAGTTCATCGGCATGGAGCGCTCCGCTTTGCACCGCAAGCTGAAGTCGCTGGGCGTCTGAGCACGGCATCCAGCCATCCGCACTTGGGCCAAGCATTTGCCGGTTACGGCGGCGGCGGAATCGCATAAGAAAGCCCGAGAATTTCTGAGGGGTCGCCAATGCCGCGCATTGCCTATGTCAACGGGCGCTATGTCACGCACGCGGACGCTGCCGTGCATATCGAGGATCGCGGCTATCAGTTCGCCGACGGTGTCTATGAGGTCTGCGAGGTGGCACGTAGCTTCATCGTCGACATGCCGCGCCATCTGGCGCGGTTGAACCGCTCACTGACCGAATTGTCGATCGCATGGCCAGTCACCTCCCACGTGCTGCCGCTGATCCTGCGCGAGGTGGTCAACCGCAATCATGTCGCCAATGGCCTGGTCTATGTCCAGGTGACGCGCGGCGTTGCCAGCCGCGACTTTGTCTTCCCCTCCGCCGACACCAAGCCATCCCTGGTGGTCACCGCCAGGAAGGCCGATCCGGCCGCCGGAACAAAGCGCGCCGAGACCGGCATCGCCGTCATCACCGTGCCCGAGAACCGCTGGGACAGGGTCGACATCAAGACAGTCGGGCTGCTGCCCAATGTATTGGCCAAGCAGAAGGCCAAGGAAGCCGGCGCGCAGGAAGCATGGTTCGTCGACACCGACGGTAACGTCAAGGAAGGCGGGTCGTCCAACGCCTGGATCGTCACCAGGGACGGCGTCCTGGTCACCAGGCCGGCCGAACATGGCATCCTGCGCGGCATTACCCGTACGACCATGTTCGAAGTGGCCGCGAAGCTTGGCCTGAAGATCGAGGAGCGCGGCTTTTCCGTCGCCGAGGCCAAGGCGGCACGCGAGGCGTTCATCAGTTCCGCAACGACAATCGCCATGCCGGTTGTGGCCATCGATGGCGATCCCGTCGCCAATGGGCACCCCGGCTCAATAACACTTTCGTTGCGGCAAGCCTTTTTTGACATTGCGGAAAAAAGTCCAGCCTGATAACCGCACAGGTGGAATGAACATCAATATATCTCGTTCTGCTTGTCGTTACTGACGACAAGACGGTGTTTGCGAGCTTGACATGTGCCCGTTAATTTGGCGCATTGGCTTGCAAACCGAAGGGGATCGGCGAAAGACAAGAACAATGGCGGAACGATCGCAAAACCTTCAGGACCTGTTCCTGAATTCAGTTCGCAAGAGCAAGAACCCGCTCACCATCTTCCTCATCAACGGCGTCAAGCTGACCGGCGTGGTCACTTCGTTCGACAATTTCTGTGTCCTGCTGCGCCGTGACGGTCACTCCCAGCTCGTCTACAAGCACGCCATTTCCACGATCATGCCGAGCCAGCCGGTTCAAATGTTCGATGGCGAGGAAAGCCAGGGCGCCTGATTGGCACGTGAGAAAGACGCGGACGCTACCGTTCGCGGAAAACCAGCGCATCATCCCGGGACGGAAGCCAAGGGCCCGACCCGGGCCGTTGTCATTGTGCCCGTCCTTACCCGCCACCAGCGCAACGACGACGAGACGAACCGTCCACGGCTGATGCGTTCTGCTGATGCGCGTCACGACGAGGCGGTCGGTCTTGCCCGGGCCATCAATCTTGATCTGATCAACACCGCGGTGGTGACCGTCAATGATCCGCGCCCGGCGACGTTGCTCGGCAGCGGCAAGGTCGCCGAATTCGCAGAAATCGTCAAAGAGGGACACGCGGAAGTGGTCGTCGTCGACCATCCGCTGACCCCGGTGCAGCAGCGCAATCTGGAGAAAGAGTTGAACGCCAAGGTGCTGGACCGCACCGGGCTGATCCTTGAGATCTTCGGCGAGCGCGCGCGAACCAAGGAAGGCACGCTGCAGGTCGAGCTCGCCCATCTCAACTACCAGAAGGGCCGCCTCGTGCGCAGCTGGACCCACCTCGAGCGCCAGCGCGGCGGCGCCGGCTTCCTCGGCGGTCCCGGCGAAACGCAGATCGAATCCGACCGGCGGCAGCTGCAGGAAAAAATCATCAAGCTGAAGCAAGAGCTGGAAACGGTGCGCCGCACCCGCGACCTGCACCGCGCCAAGCGCAAGAAGGTGCCGTTTCCGGTGGTGGCGATCGTCGGCTACACCAATGCCGGCAAGTCGACGCTGTTCAACCGGCTGACCGGAGCGGATGTACTGGCGCAGGATATGCTGTTCGCCACCCTTGATCCGACGCTGCGCCGTGTGCGCCTGCCGCATGGCACGCCGATCATCCTTTCGGACACGGTCGGCTTCATTTCGGACCTGCCGACGCATCTGATCGCGGCTTTCCGCGCCACCCTGGAAGAGGTGGTCGAGGCCGATCTCGTCATCCATCTGCGCGACATTTCCGATCCGGACACCGCGGCTCAGGCCGAGGATGTCGAGCGCATCCTCGCTGACCTCGGTGTCGACGCAGGTGACGCCAAGCGGGTCATCGAGGTCTGGAACAAGATCGACCGGCTCGACGAGGGCAACCGGAGCCGGCTGCTTGCCGACAGCGTCGATGCCAGCAAGGCGCCGCCGATTGCGGTATCGGCGGTGACCGGTGAGGGTATCGATGCCCTGAAGGCGATCATCGAAACGCGGATGGCGGGCGAACTCGAAGACCTGACGGTGACGATCGAGCCGGCGCAATTCGGCCTTGTCGACTGGCTCTATCGCAATGGCGATGTCGTTTCGCGAAGCGACAATGATGATGGCAGCGCCACCATCTCGCTCAAGGCCACGCAAAGCGCCCGCGAAGAGATCGAAAGCAGATTGCGTCGGAAAAACAACGGGTAATGTAACTTACTTCGCGGTTTTTGCTTCCTGCCAGAGCGCTTCCATCTCGGCTAGGCCAGCCTTGTCCAGCGTGTTGCCAGATTTTTCCAGGGCTTGCTCCACATAGTGGAAGCGCGACCGGAATTTTTCATTCGTGCCGCTCAGCGCCGCTTCGGAATCGACCTTCAAGTGCCGCCCGAGATTGACGACGGCAAACAGCATGTCGCCGAACTCGTCCTTGATCGAGGCCGTCTCGCCCTTGGCCAGGGCCTCGCGCAATTCGCCGATCTCTTCCTCGATCTTGTCGAGGATGGGTGCTGCCTCGCTCCAGTCGAAGCCGACGCGGGCGGCCTTCTCCTGAAGTTTCAGGGCTCGCGTCAGCGCGGGCAGGGCGACCGGTACGCTGTCCAGAAACCCCTTGCCATTGTCTTCCGGGTCGAGGCCGCGGGCGAGGCGGGCTTGTCGCTTCTCCGCTTTCTCCTCGGCCTTGATCTTTTCCCACATGCCCTTGGCCATGCCGGCGCTGCGGGCCTTTTCGTCGCCGAAGACATGCGGATGGCGGCGGATCATCTTGGTGGTGATCGCTTGGACCACATCGCCGAAGGCGAATTCACCCGCCTCTTCAGCCATTTGCGCGTGGTAGACGACCTGTAGCAGGAGATCGCCGAGCTCATCGCGCAGATCGTCGAGGTCGCCGCGCGCGATGGCGTCCGCCACCTCGTAGGCCTCTTCGATCGTGTAGGGTGCGATGGTCGAGAAATCCTGTTCGATGTCCCAGGGACAGCCGGTCTTCGGCGCCCGCAGCGCCGCCATGATCTCGATCAGGCGCGAAATGTCTTTCGATGGTGTCATCTAGAGCTATTCCAGGAAAAGTGTGAAACGGTTTTCTGTCCGGAATTGCGTCAAAACAGTCTAACGGACGCTATCCCGCCGCCTGTCGCGCGGCCAACACTGTCAGCCGGCGCGGGAGCCTTGTCCACAGATGAGCCGCCTCAGTCGAGTACCGAAACGATCGCCTTGGCGAGTTCTTCCATGCCGTCCTCGGGCAGGCCGGCCACATTGATGCGGCTGTCTCCGACCATGTAGATGCCGTGCTCGGAACGCAGCCGTTCGACCTGCGCTTCCGTGAGGCCAAGGCGGGAGAACATGCCGCGATGGTCGGCGACGAAATCGAAACGGTCGGAATTGGACTGACGCCGCAGCGCTTCGGCGAACTGGACCCGGAGTCTCAGCATGCGCAGGCGCATCTCTTCAAGCTCGGCCTCCCAGTCCGCACGCAAGGCGGCGTCTTCCAGCACGATGCGCACCGCGGCAGCACCGTGGTCCGGCGGCATCGAATACATGGCGCGCGCCGCTGAAAGCATCTGGCTCATCGCCACATCCGCCTGCGCGCCGTCCCTGGCCAGGATCATCGCCGCGCCGACGCGGTCGCGGTAGACGGCGAAATTCTTCGAGCAGCTCGAGGCGACGACCATTTCCGGAACTTTCGCGGCCAGCAGGCGCAAACCGAGGGCGTCGGCCTCAAGGCCATCGCCGAAGCCCTGATAGGCGATGTCGACAAACGGCAGCAGTTCGCGCTCGACGACCAGATCGGCAACGGCTGCCCACTGGGCAGCATCCAGGTTGGCGCCGGTGGGGTTGTGACAGCAGCCGTGCAGCAGCACGACGTCGCCGCTCTTTGCCGTCCGCAACGCCGCCAGCATGTCTTCGAAACGAACGGCGCCCGATGCGGCATCGAAATAGGGGTATTCGCGGATCTGCAGGCCGGCGGCACGCATCACCGGCATGTGGTTCGGCCATGTCGGGTCCGACAGCCAGATGGTCGCGTCCGAGCGTGTCCGCTTGAGCAGTTCCGCCACCAGCCGTAGCGCGCCGGAGCCGCCGGGCGCCTGTGCGGCGCGGATGCGCGTCATGTCGGCGTCCGGACCGAAGGCGAGCTTGGCCATCACCGTGTTGAAGCCGATATCGCCGGCGAGGCCGAGATAGGTCTTGGTGTCCTGGCCCTGCAGCAGGCGCTTTTCGGCCTCGCGCACGGCGCGCATGACCGGCGTCTTACCGTCGCGATCCTTGTAGACGCCGACGCCGAGATCGACTTTGTCGGGCCGCGGGTCGGCGCGATAGAGGCCGATCAGGGCAAGGATCTTGTCGGCGGGGGCGGGCTGCAGGGTTTCAAACATCGAAAGGCTCCAATTGCGGCGGAGTGATACGCAAATCGGTCACTTTTCGCCAGCGCTTTTCCTGTCGTCTCAGTCCGCGCAAAGCTTTCTGGGGCAGCAGCGAACGATATCCTCCAGCGAACCCGGCGAAGAAAATTGGCAAGGCAGGGATTAAAATCCCCACATGCTCCGTAAACAGGACATGAAACCGTCGATGCCTCGCTTTGACATCATAGGACAGCTCGGTTCGCTGCGCCGTTACGCGCGCTCGCTGACGCGCGACAGCACGGAGGCCGAGGATCTCGTGCACGATGCGCTGGTGCGTGCCTATGAGCGGCGCGGCACCTTCCGCTCCGGTGGAAATCTGCGCGCGTGGCTGCTGTCGATCGTCCACAACACCTTCATCGACAAGATGCGGTCCCGCAGGTCCGAAGCGGCACGCCTTGAACAGGCCGGATACCTGGCCGATGGCAGCACGCCGGCGCCGCAGGAACATTCGGTGCGCCTGGCGCAGGTCCGCGAAGCCTTTTTCAGCCTGCCGGAAGAACAGCGTTCAGCGCTGCATCTCGTCGCCATCGAAGGCCTGTCCTACCAGCAGGCCGCCGATGCCAGCGGTGTGCCCTTGGGAACGCTGATGTCGCGCATCGGCCGGGCGCGTGCCGCACTGCGCGAGATAGAGGAGCCCGCGAAGGCGAAAAACCACCTCAGGATCGTTGGAGGCCCATCATGACAGCAACTGTCGATCCCGTGACCGATATCGATCTCGACGCCTATGTCGACGACCAGATCGATGTCACTCGCCGCATCGAGGTCGAGGCGTTTCTGTCCGCGAGGCCGGAGGCCGCGGCGCGCGTGATGTCGGATCTTCGAACCCGCGATGAACTGCGCGTGGCGCTTGCAGGCTCCACCGGCATGGCGCGGCCGGCGACCTCCGATGCCGCGCGGCGGCTGGAGAGGGGGCTTGCCCGCGGCCGTATCTTCGGCGTGTTGCAGCGCGCAGCGGCGGTCGCCGCCTTCGTTGCCGCCGGCTGGCTGGCGAACGGCATCGTCGGACCGATGTCGGTGACCAAGGTCGTCGCCTCGCCGCAGCCGCCCGCCTATGTCGACGAGGCCGTGCGGGCCCACAGAACGACGCTGGTGCGCGAGAGCATGCCGTCGCAGCAGGAAGCGCCCAATTACAACGCCGGCGAGATCCGCGCCGCGACCGCCATCGTCATGCCGTCGCTACCTGAGGACTGGAAGGTCCGTGACGTACAGATCTATCCGTCGCGCTTTGGGCCGAGCGTCGAGATGGCGGTCGAGACCAAAGACATGGGGCTGGTATCGCTGTTTGCGATCCGACCGGGAACCTTCGACGTCGTCAAGCCGACCGTCGCACCCTCGGGCGACATCTCATCGGCCTATTTCCAGATCGGCGAGGTTGCCTATGCGGTGGTCGGACGAAGCGAAATCCACGACCTCGACCGCGCAGCCGAGACGCTCGCCAAGACGCTTTATTGATCGATCCACAAAGGAGAATGCAAATGAACACGCCCAATCTGGGATACCGCACCGGCGCCGCCGCCCAAACCGGCGCCATCTTCGACGAGGGCCTGCGCCAGCACATGCTGCGCGTCTACAATTACATGGGCGTTGGCCTGGTGGTCACCGGCCTGGTCGCCTTCATGATCTCGTCGACGCCGGCGCTCTACGTGCCGATCTTCTCCAGCCCGCTGAAATGGGTCGTGATGCTGGCGCCGCTCGCCTTCGTCCTGCTGTTCTCGTTCAAGATGCAGACCATGTCGGCGGCCAGCGCCCAGGCGATGTTCTGGGCGTTCTGCGCGGTCATGGGCCTGTCGCTCGCTTCCGTGTTCCTGGTCTTCACCGGAACCAGCATCGCGCGCACCTTTTTCATCGCCGCCACCATGTTCGGCGCCACCAGCCTCTACGGCTACACGACCAGGCGCGACCTGACCCAGTTCTCGTCGTTCCTGATCATGGGCCTGATCGGCGTGGTGATCGCCAGCATCGTCAACATCTTCCTCGGCTCGACCGCCCTGCAGTTCGCCATCTCGGTGATCGGCATCGCCGTGTTCATCGGCCTGACCGCCTGGGACACGCAGACCATCAAGGAACAGTATGCGGAGAACTTCGACGGCGAATCGCGCCAGAAGCTCGCCGTCTTCGGCGCCTTCTCGCTCTATCTGAACTTCATCAACATCTTCCAGCTGTTGCTGAATTTCACCGGCGAGCGCGAGTAGCGCCTTCCTGCCAGCCTGCCCAATCAACCAGATCGGGCAGGCCCCGGCTCCCGTGCTGATCATCTTGCCATCGGAGGCCGGCGAATAATTCCAACCCGAGCGTTCTGTTGCTCAAAAGTGGATCACTAAAATATCGCGATGTCATTCAGACCCTTGCTTGGTCACGGACGGATTCGGAGCCGGGAGGAGAAGTCGGAAACCCTGCAAACGGCAGCCTGGGTCGACTCTTCGGTCGTTTTCGACAATCGGCGCTGGGTGTGCCGGGACGCTGAACTCCGCTGGACGGCTCCCCACCATCTGGTCGTACTGACTGAAGAAGGCGGGACGTCGCATACATCGATCCGCTCCGGGGAAAAGTCCGTCTACGACGGGATGGATCGTCCGGGAGACCTCACCTTCGTACCCGCCGGTGCGGAGCGGCTCGGGACCTACCGGGACGTCAATCTTTCCTATTCGGCCCTGTGGATCGATCCCGAATTTCCAGGAAGCGAAAGCCTGGCGGATACGCCGATCCTGGTGAACAGGAGCGACAACGTCATCGCAACGCTTTTGAGTTCGCTCCGGGTCGAGATGGCGCTCGGCCACAAGCCGGACACTGGCTATGTCGAGCATCTGGCTGCGCTCGTCAGCTTGCGCGTGGCGATGCTGGCCGGCAAGCAACTCCCAGCCCCGCGTTACGGCCGTCTCAGCCGCCGCACGTTTGCCCGCATCCGGGAATACATCGAGGCACGCATCAACTCCGATATTTCGCTGCGCGAGCTGGCGGCCGTCGCAGAGATGGGAGTCGACACGTTTGCGCGCCGCTTCAAGGCGACGACCGGTCTCGCACCCTACGCTTATGTGATCGAGGAACGGGTCCGGCGGGCGGAACTCGTGCTGCGTGAAACCGGGGTGTCCATCGGCACCATTGCCTTTCGCTTCGGCTTCTCGAGCCAGAGCCACTTCACCGCGACGTTCCGGCGCCTCAGAGGCATGACTCCTCGGGCCTACCGGGTGCAGTTTTCTCCGGAATCCTGATAGTGCCGCCGATTTCCTGAAAGAAATGCCGAGCCTGCCGGACCACGTCCATAAGCGTCAATGAGCGCACCCGACGCGCCCGCTGTCGGGCCGGGGTCGCTGTCGAGCCCTTACCACTGCGCCCGGGAGATCACGCATGGCTGAGACGGACAACAGGAACGGACCGACGCGTCGAGCGGTGCTGGAGGGAGGGGCCGCGACCGGTCTGCTGCTGGCAACCGGGCTACCGGTTGAAGCCCAGCAAATGGAGCCCGCCGTCGCAGCCGCATCCACCACGCCGGGACCAACGATGCCGGTGTCGCTGCGCATCAATGCCAGGGACTTTGCCGTCGAGCTCGATCCGCGGACAACGCTGCTCGACACGTTCCGCAATCATCTCGGCCTTACCGGTTCGAAGAAAGGCTGTGATCACGGCCAGTGCGGCGCCTGCACCGTCCTCGTCAACGGGCGTCGGATCAATTCTTGCCTGACGCTCGCTGTCATGCATGAGGGCGACGAGATCACCACTGTCGAAGGGCTCGCCGACGGCGACCGGCTTCATCCCGTTCAGGCCGCTTTCATCGCACGCGACGGCTTTCAGTGCGGATATTGCACGCCCGGCCAGATCTGCTCCGCGGTTGGCATGCTGGGCGAGGCCAGGGAGGGTTGGCCGAGCCATGCCAGCGACGAAGTGGCGGCAGCCTCGGTCGCGCTCAACGATGCCGAGATCCGCGAACGAATGAGCGGCAATATCTGCCGTTGTGCTGCCTATCCGAACATCGTCGCCGCCATCCGCGACGCGGCAGGGGAGGCGTGAGCGATGCGGGCTTTCACTTATGAGCGCGCCGGGAGGGCGGAAGAGGCAGCCGCCGCGGTTGCCAATCGGCCAGACGCCAAATTCATCAGCGGCGGCACCAATCTCCTCGACCTGATGAAGCTCGATGTCGAGCGGCCGGCGCATCTCGTCGACATCAGCCGCCTGCCGCTCGGCCGGATCGAGGAGACGGAGGAGGGCGGCCTGCGCATCGGCGCGCAGGTCCGCAACAGTGATCTTGCCGCCGAGCCGCGGGTGAGGTCGCAATACCCGATGCTCTCGCAAGCGCTGCTGGCGGGAGCTTCCGGCCAGATCCGCAACAAGGCCTCGACCGCCGGTAATCTCCTGCAGCGCACGCGCTGCTTCTATTTCTACGATCGTAACATGCCGTGCAACAAACGCGAGCCGGGTTCCGGTTGTGCCGCACTGCAAGGTTTCAACCGGGTGCATGCGGTCCTCGGCGCAAGCGACGCCTGCATTGCTGTTCATCCCTCCGACATGGCGGTTGCCATGGTCGGGCTCGACGCCAGGATCGAGACCTTGTCGCCCGGCGGCGAAACCCGAACCATTCCGATCGGCGACCTCCATCGTCTGCCCGGGGCAACGCCCGACGTGGAGACCGCGCTCGGCCATGGTGAGATGATCACCGCGGTCACCTTGCCGGCTCCTCCGCCCGGTCGGCAGCTCTACCGCAAGGTGCGCGACCGCGCCTCCTATGCCTTCGCACTGGTGTCGGTGGCGGCGATCGTCGAGAAAAGCGGCGACCGCATACGCAGCGCCCGCATCGCCATGGGCGGCGTCGCGGCCAAGCCCTGGCGCGCGACCGCGGCTGAGCAAACGCTCGCCGGCTCGGTGGCGTCCGACGGCGCTTTTACCGAAGCCGCCGAAGCCGCGCTGGCCGAGGCGGTCGGGCATGGCGACAATGATTTCAAGATCCCGCTGGCGAAACGGACGGTGCGGCACACGCTTGCGGCAGCCGCGAACTGAACATTCCAGGTGAGCCCATGCACAAGAACACGACGCTTCGCGGACAGTCTGCCGATTCGACCGGCTTTGCCTCCCGTTCAGGGATGAAATCTTCCCCACATGTTGAATTCATCGGTCGTCCGGTTGACCGCATCGACGGGCCGCTCAAGGTGACGGGCCGCGCGACTTACGCCTATGAGCATGCAATCGACGACGTAGCGTATGGATATATTCTCGGCGCCGCCATCGCCAAGGGCCGCATCGCAGAGATCGATATCTCGGACGCTGAAAAGTCACCGGGCGTAGTCGGCGTCATGACGCACCGGAATGCTCCGCCACAGCCGGATTTTGGCCCAGCCGTGACACCGACCGTGCCGGAGGTTTTCACCCGCGCCCGACCGGCGCTCAACAGTGACCGCGTGCGTTACTATGACGAGCCGGTGGCGCTGGTCGTCGCGGAGACGTTCGAAGCGGCGCGTGCCGCTGCGGGGCTCATCAGGGTGCGCTACGAAGAGGAGACGGGTACCTACGATCTCCAAGCGCATCTCAGCGATGCCTATGCACCCAGGCGGACAAATGCCGGCCTGGCGACGGACAGCGTACTCGGCGACTTCGAGAGTGCCTTCGCGCAAGCTCCGGTCAAGATCGACGCCACTTATCGGACGCCCTTCGAGCACCACAACCCTATGGAACCGCATGCGACGATCGCCGTGTGGTCAGGCGACGATTTGACGATCCATACATCGGCGCAAACGCTTGCGAATTATCGGGCAGGCGTTGCCAGCACGCTCGGTATGCCGCCGGAGCGCGTGCGCATCGTCAGCCCCTTCGTCGGCGGAGGCTTCGGCTCCAAGTTGATTATCCATGCCGACACGGTGCTGGCAGCGCTTGCGGCGCGGGTCTTGCAGCGCCCGGTAAAGATCGCGCTTACGCGCCAGCAGATGTTCGCCAACACCGGTCATCGCGCCGAGATGATCCATCAGCTGCGTTTCGGAGCGGATAGCGACGGACGGCTCACCGGGATCTCGCATGACGTCTGGTCGGCGACGTCGAGCTTCGAGGAGTATTGCGAGCAGACGGCCGCCTTTGCCCGCTCGCTCTATGCGGCGCCGAACCGCGTCACCCGCCATCGCTTGGTTCGACTCGACATCAACCGCGGCGAATGGATGCGCTCGCCCGGAGAAGCGCCGGGCATGCTGGCCTTCGAATGCGCCATGGACGAACTTGCCGAGCGTCTTGGGCTGGATCCGATCGAACTCAGGATCCGCAACGAGCCGACACAGGATCCGGAGCGCGGTGTGCCGTTTTCGACCCGCAACCTCGTGGCCTGCATGGAGGAGGGTGCGCGTCGTTTCGGCTGGCAGGGTCGGAATCCGGTGCCCGGCCGTACCCGGGAGGGCCGCAAGCTCATTGGCTACGGCATGGCGGCGGCGATCCGTCCGAACTATATCGGCGCGACGACGGCGCGGGTCTCGATTGACCGGGACGGCCAGGTAACGGCACGGCTCGACATGACCGATATCGGCACCGGCACCTATACGATCTTGACCCAGATCGCCGCGCAAAGCCTTGGCCTGCCGCTCTCATCTGTCAAGGTGGAGCTCGGCGACAGCCTTTTCCCGCGCACTGCCGGCTCCGGCGGCTCCTGGGGCGCGACGAGTTCGGGTTCCGCGCTGCATCAGGCGTGCAGCATCCTCAAGCAGCGGATCCTGGAAGTGGCACGGTCGAGCGAAGCTTCGCCGTTCCGTGGCGTCAATGTCAGCGAGGCGAACTTCTCCCACGGCGAAGTCAGGGTTGGCGAGCGTTCGGCAAGGCTGAGCGATCTCATTCGCGATATTGCCCCGGACGGGTTCGAGGCCGAAGGCTCAGTTGCCGCCGCCAATGCCACCGAAACCTACAAGGCCTATTCCCAGCACTCACACGGCGCGCATTTCGCCGAGGTCGCGGTCGATTGCGATACCGGCGAGATCCGGATGCGTCGCTTTCTGTCAGTGATTGGTGCCGGCCGCATCCTCAATCCGAAGACCGCGCGCTCGCAAATCATCGGCGGCATGAGCTGGGGCATCGGCGCGGCGCTGATGGAGGAGACGGTGCTCGATCAGCGCTACGGCCACTTCGTCAACCACGACCTTGCCGAGTATCACGTCCCGGTCAATGCCGACATCGCCGGGATGGAGGTCGTCTTCCTCGAGGAACACGATGACAAGGCCAATCCACTCGGCGCCAAGGGGTTAGGCGAACTTGGCGTCTGCGGGGCGGGGGCTGCTGTCGCCAACGCCGTCTACAACGCCACTGGCGTGAGGGTGCGCGAATTTCCGATCACCCTTGACAAGGTCTTGCCTGGCTTGCCCTTGACCGCCATCTGATCCGGCAAGCACCAGGACGAAGGCGCGCTCACCCTTGAGTCCGCGAAGGCTTTTGCTAACCTGGCTGTCCCGCCAGCAAACCGCGAGGACATATGGAACAAGACAGCCAGACGCTTCACTGCGACGGCATCTCGGCGACCGTCGTCGGGCAGGGCGCCGAACTGGTCTCCCTGCGCGATGCCGACGGCACGGAGTTTCTATGGCAGGCCGGCCCGGAATGGCGGCGTCACTCGCCGGTGCTATTCCCGATCGTCGGGCGGCTCAAGGGCGACCAGTTGCGCCATCGCGGCCGAACCTATCCGATGACGCAGCATGGGTTCGCGCGCGACAAGCGGTTTGCCTGGGTGCAGAGAGGGCCAGGATCCTGCACGCTGGTTCTCACCGACGACGCGGATACCCGTGCGCACTACCCCTTCGCCTTTCGTCTCGCGGTGACCTACACGCTGGAGCGCCGGCAGCTCGGCGTGATCTTCGACATCACCAACACCGGCGAGGAGCTATTGCCGGCTTCGATCGGTGCACATCCGGCATTCAACTGGCCATTGCTGCCGGAATTGGCCAAGGAGGCCTACCGGCTGACCTTTGCCAGCGATGAGCCCGCACCGGTTCGCCGGCTCAGGGAGGGCCTTCTGCTCCAGGCGCCACAGCCGACGCCCATCGAAGGCAGAACGCTTGCGCTGTCTGAGCGGCTGTTCGATGACGACGCCGTGATCCTGGATCGGCTCGCCAGCACCAGCGTGCGTTATGCGGCCGAGCGCGGTCCGGCGATAGAAATGTCATGGCAGGGAGCGGAGGAGATCGGCATCTGGTCAAAGCCCGGCGGCGCGCCCTTCCTGTGCCTCGAACCTTGGCATGGTATGGCAAGCCCGGTCGATTTCGATGGCGAATTCTCTGACAAACCTGGGGTGATGCTGATCCCACAGGGGGAGAAGCGTTCGCTGAGCTACCAGATTGGCCTGGAGCAGGGGCGGCGATGATCGGCGGATGGTCAGCCGAAGAACCGACTTGGAGCATCAAATGAAACTCGGCTTCATCGGCTCCGGGGCGCTGACTTCAGCCATCGTCACTGGGCTCAATTCCCGCGAGGGCGATCCGGTACCGGTGCTCCTGTCGCCGCGCAACGAAGAGATCGCCGCCAACCTTGCCTCCCGCTTTCCGAATGTGGATGTCGCCGCCGACAATCAGGCGGTGCTCGATGCATGCGACACCGTTATGCTGGCGGTGCGGCCGCAAATTGCACACCAGGTACTGCCCGAATTGCGATTTCGGCGCGACCATCACCTCATCAGCCTGATCGCCACGCTGTCGCGCGAGGAAATAATCAGCCTGACCGCACCCGCGAGCCGCGTGACGAAAGCCCTGCCCATGCCGATGATCGCCCAACGGCTGGGGGCGACGATCATTTATCCGCCCGATCCGGACGTGACCGCGCTGTTCGGCGGATTGGCGAAGGTGATCGAGGTCGGGAGTTCGAGCGAGTTCGATGCATTGAGCGTCGTGACCGCGGCCTATGCCGCCTACTTCAAATATCTCGATACGATCCATCGCTGGCTGAAAGCCCATGATGTGCCGGACAGCAAGGGGCGCGACTATATCGCTGCGCTTTTCATGGCGCTCGGACACGCTCCGGAGACGGCGCCTGATGAGGACTTCACGCATCTGGCCCAGGATTATGCGACCCGCGGCGGCATCAACGAGCAGGTCCTGAGCGAACTCACGGCCCGCGGCGTCTTCGATGCACTGGCGGAAAGCCTGGACGGCGTGCATCGGCGCATTTCAGCTGCGGGCGCCACATAGCAGTCATGCCTTGCGCTGGCCGTGGGCTTGACGCCACTCGGAGAGCTGTCTGGTTGAAGAGAGAAGGCTGTTTTTCAAACCTGTCGGACGATGGTGCCGATCACATTGACCAGAAGGCGAGCGGCGGTCAGGGCCGAGAGGCCGTCGATGTCGGCGGGAGGATAGAACTCGACAAGGTCGAATCCTGCGATCCTGGCCCACTTGCCTAAGCCGGCGATCAGGTCGATCACCTGCGTGTAGGTGAGGCCGCCGGGCGTACGCGCCGCCACGCCCGGCATGATGCCGGGATCGATGCTGTCGCAATCCAGGGTGACGACGACACGCGCGCCTTCCGGAATATGTCGGAGTGCGGCTTCGACACCCTGGGCGTGGATCTCGCGGGCGGTCACAAAGCGGCTGCCATAGCGCCGTGCCGCTTCGATCTCGTTGATGCCTGCGCTGCCGACGCTACGCAGGCCGACCTGCACCATGCCGGCGACATGCGGCATCTCGCTCGCCCGGCGCATCGGGCTCGAATAGCCGTAGCGCTCGCCATGCACCTCGTCGCGCCAGTCGATATGGGCGTCGATCTGCAGGACCCAGACCGGCTCGTGATCCGCAAAGCCTGCCAGGAAGGGAATGGTCACGGAACAGTCGCCGCCGAGCAGGATCGGCACCGCCGGCAATGCCAGGATTTCGCGCGTTTTCGCCTCGATACGGGCTCGGTTGCCGGCATTGTCATGCATGGTGGTCAAGATATCGCCGGCGTCGATGCAGCACACTGGCTTGTCATCGAACAGCGGGCCGCCGAGATCGAAATCCCAATGCTCGACGAGCGCGGCATCGTCCTGGCTCGCAGCGCGAATAGCGTCGGCGGCCAAGGCATGGCCGCTGCTGTCCTTGCCGGGATAGGTGCTGCCGTGGCCGGCTGCGAACATCACCGCACGGGGCACCAGGCCATCGGCGAGGCGATCGGGAAAGCCTAGAAAGGGAGGGGAGGCGGTCATTCCTTGATGGTCCTGACGATGGATTAGCTGAATTTCGGTGTTACCGGCAACTATCGACCGGCCGCCTGGTGCCCTCCATCGGGGCATTCCAGGCCGCCGGGAAAATATCTCATGATTGCGCAGACGTAAGGGTGCTTATTCTTTCACCGCGCCGGTCATCGAGGAAACGTAGTGCTCGACAAAGAACGAATAGAGCACAACGACCGGCAAGGAGCCGATCAGCGCTCCCGCCATCAGCGCCCCCCATTCGTAGACGTCGGAGCGCACAAGCTCCGTCAGCACGCCCACCGGTACGGTCTTGTTTTCGGACGACTGGATGAACGTCAAGGCATAGATGAACTCATTCCATGACAGGGTGAATGCGAATATGCCGGCAGAAATCAGGCCGGGCACCGACAGCGGCAGCACGATCTTGGTGAGGATCTGCCACCGGCTCGCGCCGTCTATCAGTGCGCATTCTTCCAGTTCGAACGGAATGGAGCGGAAGTAGCCCATCAAAAGCCACGTGCAGAACGGGACCAGGAAGGTCGGGTAGGTAAGGATGAGCGCGAAGGGCGTGTCGTAGAGCCCAAGGTTGAACACCATCACCGACAGCGGGATGAACAGGATCGAGGGCGGCACAAGGTAGGCAAGGAAGACTGCGAGGCCGACTTGACGTGCGCCGGAAAACCGCAGCCGTTCGATCGCATAGGCCGCGAACACCGCAGCCAGCAGCGACAGGAATGTGGCAGCGGTCGAGATGATGATCGTGTTGAGCAGCCAGCCCGGATAAGACGTTTCGAAGAGGAGATAGCGGATGTGCTCCAGGGTCGGATGCACGACCCAGAACGGATTGAAATTTGCATAGTCGGTCATTTCGAGATTGGGCTTAACAGCCGTGATTGTCATCCAGTAAAACGGGAACAGCAGCACGATGACGAACACCAGCAGCGGCAGATAGACCGTCACCACGCGACGCGGCACGCTCTGCAGGTAGCCCATGCCACCTTCGTCGATGTCCGAGCGTTTCGCCTTCTTGATCGCCGCCGTCTTGACCATGTCAATCTCTTCCACCTTGTTGCCATTTGCGGCGTTGCAGGCCGAAATAGCTGAACAGGATCGCTGCAAGCAGAAATGGGATCATGGCGACCGCGATGGCCGCGCCCTCTCCAAGCTGGCCGCCGGAAATGCCGCGCTGAAACGACAATGTCGCCATCAGATGGGTAGCATTCACCGGTCCGCCACGGGTCAGCACATAGATCAGCTGGAAATCGGTGAAGGTGAACAGCACTGAGAATGTCATGGTGATGGCAATGATCGGCGTCAGCAGCGGCAGCGTCACGTAGCGAAACAATTGCCAGCGAGTGGCGCCGTCGAGGGTGGCGGCCTCGTAGAGTGACTGTGGAATCGTCTGTAGGCCGGCAAGCAGTGTGATGGCCACGAAAGGAATGCCGCGCCAGACATTGGCCGCGATAACCGAAGCGCGCGCATTCTCCGGATCGCCGAGGAAATTGATGCGGTGGTCGATCAGGCCCATTTGCTGAAGCGCCCAGGACAAGATCGAGAACTGCGAATCGTAGATCCACCAGAACGCGATGGCCGACAGCACGGTCGGCACCACCCAAGGCAACAGGACGATCGCCCGGAAGAACGATTTGAACGGAAGGTTCTGATTGAGGATGAGCGCCAGCCAGAGACCGAGGACGAACTTCAGGATCGAGGCGCTGACCGTGTAGAGCAAGGTGTTGAAGACGGAGAGCCAGAAGACGCCGTCACTCCACAGATATTGATAGTTCTCCGTGCCGATGAAGATACCGGGGCGGCCGATGCGGGCATCGGTGAAGCCGAGCCAGACGCCGAGCCCGAGCGGGTAGGTCAGAAAAACCAAGAGAAGCGCTGCCGCCGGTAGCATGAAGCCGAAGCCAAGGGCGTTGCGGCTTTCAAACAGGCGCGAAAGGATCGACGGACGCGGCTGGGCGGCAACGGACGGCACGGCCATGAACAGCTCCTCAGGAGGTCTCCTTGGTCGGCTCAGGCGGCCGCCAAGCGATTTCAGGAACGGACCGGGCAGCATGATGGCTGCTGCCCGGCTCAGCTGTGCTCTTAGACGCGATAGTACCGGTTTGCGCGCTTCTCCGCCTCTTCCATCGCCTCCTGCGGCGTGGCCTGGCCTGTCACGGCCTTGGCGAACATGTCGACCAGGACATAGTCGGCCATCGTCGCCGCCGAAGCGTAGCCGAGCGGCCCGGCATAGCCGTTGGGACGCAGCGTCGCCGAGGCTTTCGCGTAAGCGGCATTGTTCGGGTCGGCAGTCCACACGGGATTGTTGTCGAAGGCCTTGAGTGTCTGGCAGCAATAGCCCGCCGAGGAGGTGATCCAGTCCGACATTTGCGGATCCTCGAACATGAACTGTAGGTAGGCCTTGGCCGCGTTGGGGTAGGGCGTGTAGTCGAAAATGACGGCCGTGGTCACCTGGAACAGTTCGACGGATTTGCCGACAGGACCGATCGGCAGGTTGGTGGTGCGGATATCCTTGGCGATTTCAGTCAGCTTCGGATCTTTGTCCTTGTTGATCTTGGCCGTGTTGTAGGCGGAGATGCCGTTGGCGATGACACCCAGCTCGCCGGCCAGGAAAGCGCGGTTGTTGTTGACGTCGAGCCAGCTTTCGGTCCCGGGAATGAACGTCTTGTAGAGTTCCTGCGCGTAGGCGATCGCCTTGAGGGTCTCGGGGCTGTTGATCGCCACCTTGCCGCTCTCGTCGACCATCTTGCCGCCATGGCTCCAGAGGAGCCAGTGAGCGTAGTTGTTGCCGTCGCCGACGCCGTGGCCGTGCGTGAAGCCGGCCGGATGTCCTTTTGCCTGCAATGCCTTGCACAGTTCAAGGAAGCCTGCCGTGTCCTTCGGAAACTCCGAGAAGCCAGCCTCCTTCACCCAGCTTTCCCGATAGACGATGGCATTGCCGATCGTGGCCAGGGGCAGGCCGATGAATTTGCCGTCCCGTGTCGCATATTGCTTTGGTCCGTCGTGCCAGCCGCCGTATTTGGCGCCCAGATACTCGCCCAGTTCCGTCACGTCGTGCAGCTTGTCGGGATACTGATGCGGGTCGTCGAACCAGACGAACATGAGGTCCGGGCCGGAGCCGACATTGGCGGCAACCGCCGCCTTGGGGCGAATGTCCTCCCAGCTTTCCTTGTCGACGCGAACCCCCACTCCTGTCGCCTCGGTGAAGCGCTTGGTGTTGGCCAGCCATTGGTCCTCATCGCCTTGCACGAAGGGAGACCAACGCAGCAGCCGCAGCTTTGCACCGTCCTCGGGCTTGTATTTCAATCCCTCCTGGGCAAATGCCGGCGAGCCGACAAACCGGCTTCCCAAGGCTCCGGCCGCAACACCTGCGGTCGTGCGGATTACATCGCGTCTCGTGAATTTCATGGTCGTCTCCTCCGGTTTATCTTCCTTGCAGTGCGGTCCCTACCATCCAGTGCCTGTTTCAAAACGTGTTCCGGTCTTGCCGTCGAAGAGATGAATCAAACCCGGCGCGGCGGAGAGCCGTATGATCTCGCCCGGCGTGAAAACATGGCGCTCCCGGAAATTGGCGACGATCTCGTCACCGCCGGCGGTGCGGCCGATGAGCTGCACCTCCGACCCGGTCGGCTCGACCACCACGACGGTGACCGGAATGCCATCGTCGGACGACAAGCGCAGATGCTCGGGCCGTATTCCCAGTACCACCGGATCGCCACTGGCGACGGCCGGCGCGGCGGTCAACGGGAGGGAAATTCCTCCGGCGCCCCGAAAGGACGGGGATCCTTCCGTTGCGATTTCACCCCTGATCAGGTTCATAGCTGGCGAGCCGATGAAGCTGGCGACGAAGAGATTCCTGGGCCTGTCGTAGAGCTCCAGCGGTGGCCCGATCTGCTCGACGATGCCGTCATGCATGACCACGATCTTGTCGGCCATGGTCATGGCCTCGATCTGGTCGTGGGTGACATAGACCGTCGTGGTCTTGAGACGCTGGTGCAGCTCCTTGATCTCGGCGCGCATCTGCACCCGGAGCTTGGCGTCGAGATTGGACAGCGGTTCGTCGAACAGGAAAACCTGCGGATCGCGCACGATCGCGCGCCCCATGGCGACGCGCTGGCGCTGGCCGCCGGAAAGCTGCCGCGGATAGCGCGTCAGCAATGGCAGAAGCCCCAGAATTTCGGCCGCGCGCTGGACGCCGGCATCGCTTTCCGCTTTCGAAACACCCTTGAGCATCAGTGAGAACGCCATGTTCTCGGCGACGGTCATGTGCGGGTAGAGCGCGTAGTTCTGGAACACCATGGCGACGTCGCGCTCTTTTGGCGCAACGTTGTTGACCACACGCTCGCCGATCGCGATCTGGCCGCGCGAAATCTTTTCCAGGCCGGCGATCATCCTGAGAAGGGTCGATTTTCCGCAGCCCGACGGCCCGACCAGCGTGACGAACTCGCCGTCTTCTATATCCACGCTGACGCCGTGGAGAATCTCGACAGTTCCGAATGATTTGTAGACATCGCCAATCGCGACTGACGCCATCGATTTCCTCCCGACAGACTCCTGCGACGTCGTCGAAGGAAACCGCTTTCTATCTGGCCGCGACAGCTCCCAAGCTCCTCCCTGGTCACGCGCGATGATGAAACGGTAGCGCTACCAGACCTGCCTGTAAAGGCAAACGCCTGCCGAAAGTAGCATCAAGAATCCGGCAGATGAACCAGAGTGGCGATGCGCTGACGGCACCGATGGCAAGCAAGGATTCATTATCTGGGAGAGAGGCCATCGAGCAGGAAGTCGAGGCCTTTCGGAAGGCGCCATCCCAATCGTTGTCCAACAGCAGACGAGAGCGTTCGATACTGCGATGACGGCGAAGAAGAATGATCTCAAGCTGACCGTGGTCAATCCACAGACCCTCGACGCCGAATGGCTACAGCACGGCCGCGATCACACGCGCGGAGCTCGGATGGCCTACAATATCCGGGCAGGGCGGCCAAGACAGCATGGGAGGCCTGTCGCCAGCCTTCCTTTCCAGCTTCACGTTGGCCGGCCTTTCTAACTGGGAGCAACTGTCGCGCTAGCTGCTACATCAGAAAGTCGCATAAGATAGATTATGGAACTGGCGCTTCAGCCGAGAACCGAAAATTACCGCTGATTTTCATAAGCTTGAGCCAAGTGTGTCGTATTGCCTTGAGCGGATAGCCAACGCTAGGCTGTAGAAATGCAGAAGGCAAACAGTGAGATCGAAGCGGCCGTCGACGTGTTCGTGCATGGACACAGCGCCGACAGAAGCCGCACCTTTCCTTATGAGGCCAGCCGCGTCGGACCGTTGTGGCTGATGCGCGACGCCGAGCGTAAGAATCCTCGCGACTACCGCGGCGAGGAATGGGTCGTCCATGACGTCGCCGCTCAAGAGGCCGATGCCATCGTGCGGCAGCATGCACGGCCGGGGTTTGCCATTTCCGTCGTGATCGCGAACGAGTATCCGGACGGGCCGACACGAGCCGCCTACAAAGCTCTCGGCTACCGGCTGCTTCGGACCGAAGGCTTTTTCGTCCACCGATTGCGCCAGATTCCGAGCCCGCCAGCGGTTGCTTCGGTCGAACGCGTGCGGACAGCCGAACGGGCGGCGCAGTTGGGAAGGATCATCCGCAGGCAGCCGATCGCGGACGATTTACTCGGCGACAGCGCGCCGTTCCGCCAGTATGTAGCGGTCGATGGTGCCGATATCGTTGGTCGCGTGCGCAGCTTGGATGCCGTGGGAGCCACGTGGTGTTCGAGCATGTATGTCGAGCCTTCGCACCGGCGCCGCGGCATTGGCCAGGCTTTGATGTCGAAAATGTTGCACGACGATCGGGTGCGTGGGTCGAGGTACTCGGTGCTGGCTGCAACTCACGCCGGGGCGCTGCTTTATCCCCGGATGGGCTACGAGCGGATCGGAACGCTGCTGATATTTGCGCCGAGGAGCCGAAAGCCCTCATGAAGGCCTATTCGCATCGCACTGATTCGTAAGGGATTTCGATTATCATTCCATCATAGGCCGGCTCGACGTTGGCTGGGGTCTCAGCCATCACTGCGGCGTAGTCGAGCGGTACATGCATATGCGTCAGCACGGCGTGTCTTGGCGCCAATCGCCCGATCCATTCAAGCGCCTCGCCAAGTGACAGGTGACTTGGGTGCGTCCTGTATTGCAGCGCGTCGATGATCAGCACGTCGAGGTCGCGCAGCCGTTCGGCGGTGGCCACCGGAAAGCCGCTGATATCAGGGCAATAAGCGAGCGCGCCGATGCGGAAGCCGAGCGATATGATGTCGCCATGGATCTGCGGCAGCGGCTCGAGGGTGAGGGTACCCCCCTCTCCTTCGATGACCACCGGCCTGGCATGGTCGATGAGATGCGGCCTGACGATCGGCGGATAGGAACTGCCTTGCGGCGTCTCGAAACAGTATCCGAATGCTTCCCGCAGCCGAAGCATTGTTATGCTGTCGGCATGGATATCGATCAGCTGGCGCTGATCGAGGACGAAACCACGCAGATCGTCGATGCCGTGGATATGGTCGGCATGCGGGTGCGTATAGACGACCGCATCGATGCGTTTGACGCGGGCCAGCAGCATCTGCTCGCGGAAATCGGGCCCGGTGTCGATGACGACGGTCGTGCGGCTGCCGTTGGCCGCGATCCGCTCGACCAGTGCAGCAGTGCGCATGCGCCGGTTCTTCGGATTGTCCGGATCGCATTTGCCCCAGTCGCCGGTGATGCGCGGCGTGCCTGGCGACGAGCCGCAGCCGAGAATGGTAAGGCGCAGCCGGTCAGTCATCGTTCACGCACTTTGCTCCGGAGGTCGCGGCATCTTGCTGAACAGGCGGAAGAAATTGTTGGTTGTCAGATCAGCGATTTCAGCCTCGCTGACGCCGATTGTTTCGGCCAGTACCTTGGCTGTGTGCGCGACATAGGCCGGCTCGTTGCGCTTGCCGCGAAACGGGATGGGCGCCAGATAGGGTGCGTCGGTTTCGACCAGCAGGCGGTCATGCGGCACATCGGCGGCAATGGCGCGCAACTCAGCCGAATTCTTGAAAGTCAGGATGCCCGAAAAGGACACGTAGCCGCCGAGAGCGACGCCCACCTCGGCAAGTCGGCGTCCGGAGGAAAAGCAATGCAGGATGAAGGGGAAGGCGCCCTTCCCTGTTTCGTCTTCGAGGATGGCTGCCATGTCGTCGTCGGCATCGCGCGAATGGATGACCAGCGGCAGCCCCGTTTCGCGCGCCGCGGCGATGTGATTGCGAAAGCCTTGCGCCTGCGCATCGCGCGGCGCCTTGTCGTAGAAATAGTCGAGACCGGCCTCGCCGATCGCCACCACCTTCGGGTGGGCAGCCAAACGAACAAGCTCTTCGGTGGTGACGTCCAGCTCTTCCGCGGCATTGTGCGGATGGGTGCCGACCGAACAGTAGACTTCATCGAAAGTTTCGGCGATTTCAATGATTTGCTGAAACCGCTTCACGCGCGTTGAGATCGTCACCATGCGGCCGATTCCGGCCGCCTTGGCGCGGGCGACAATGGCCGCCCGCTCCTCGGCAAAATCTGGGAAATCCAGATGGCAATGACTGTCGACAAGCATCAGATTTTCGCGTCCGGCTGTTCGACATAACGCGGAAACACGCCTTCCGGCACGGGCAACGCAGTGCCAGGCACCAGCGCATGGTCCGCGTGGACATGCACGAAATCGCGGCTCTCCGCCGGCGCCGCCAGCAGGTCGAGCAGTTTCGTGGCCGATCCCGGAACAAAGGGTTGGCACAAGATCGCCACGCGCCGGACGACTTCCGCGGTGGTCCACAGTACGGTTTCCATGCGCGCCGGGTTGGTCTTCTTCAGCGCCCATGGTGCCTCGCCGGCAAAGTACCGGTCGGCTTCCGCCACCACGTCGAAGATCGCCGCCAGTGCCAGATGAATGCCTTGCCCAGCCATCGCCTTGCGCGCCGTGGCAAGAGCCGCCGCTGCCTGATCGAGGATCGCCTTGTCGGCTTCCGTCAGGTCGCCGCGCCCCGACACCACGCCGCCGCAGTTCTTGGCGATCATCGACAGCGAGCGCTGCGCCAGATTGCCGAGACCATTGGCAAGGTCGGCATTGGTGCGGTTGACGATCGCGTCATGGCTGTAGCTGCCGTCCTGGCCGAACGGCACCTCGCGCAGGAAGAAATAGCGCACCTGGTCGAGACCGTAGTGCTCGACCATCGCGAATGGATCGACGACGTTGCCAACCGATTTCGACATTTTCTCGCCGCGGTTGAACAGGAAGCCATGCGCGAAAACGCGCTTTGGCAACTCGATGCCGGCCGACATCAGAAAGGCCGGCCAGTAGACCGCATGGAAGCGGACAATGTCCTTGCCGATGATATGCGTGGCCGGCCAATACTGCCATTTCTCGGCCTTCGTGTCGGGATAGCCGGCGGCGGTGATGTAGTTGGTCAAGGCGTCGACCCAGACATACATCACATGCTTGTCGTCGCCCGGCACCGGCACGCCCCATTTGAAGGTGGTGCGCGAGACCGACAGATCCTTCAGCCCGGACTTGACGAAGCTCTGCACCTCGTTGCGGCGCTCAGTCGGGCCGACGAAGTCAGGCCGGCTGTCATAAAGGGCCAGCAATTTGTCCTGATAGGCAGAAAGCCGGAAGAAATAACTTTCCTCTTCGTTCCATTCGACGGGCGAGCCAAGCGGTTCGCGGCGCACGCCATCCTCGCCGAGCGTCGTCTCACCTTCATCGAAATAGGCTTCCTGGCGGACCGAGTACCAGCCGCTGTAGCGGTCGAGATAGATGTCGCCGTTGGCGGCCATCGCTTTCCAGATTGCCTGGCAGGATTCGTAGTGGCGCGGTTCCGTCGTGCGAATGTACTCGTCATTCGAGCCACCCATAGCCTCGGTCATCGCGCGGAAAATCGCCGAATTGCGGTCGGCCAGCGCCAGAGGCGCGATGCCTTCCTTCTCGGCCGTCTGCTGCATTTTGAGGCCGTGTTCGTCGGTACCGGTCAGGAAGAAGACGTCCTTGCCGTCCAGGCGCTGGAAGCGAGCCAGCGCGTCGGTTGCAATGACCGTATAGGCGTGGCCGATATGCGGCTTGCCGTTCGGATAAAAGATCGGGGTGGTGATGTAGAATTTGTCGCGTGACATGAATGAACCGTCATGAATGTCTGAATGAAAGGCGTGGCGGTGGATATCGTATCGGGGCAGCATTTGCCATCCCGATCCCGGAAACCCAGTCACATTCGCATTGCAGAATTCAGGCGGTCGATCATGGTCAAGGCGTGCTGCTTCTTGTCGAGATTGTAGGTGTCGGTCTCAGATATAGCGTCCAGCGCCTCGTGCCAAGTGTCCGACAGCGTTTTGGCCCGTGCGAGATCGCCCGCCAACGCCGCCTGGCTTGCCGCATCCGATAACAGATCCAGTGCCCGGCGGTTGAAGATATCGAACTGGATCGCCTGGTCGCGGCCGGCCACGGCCTCGGCAAGGCGGAACGCGCCGCCGACATCGCTCTTTCTTCCCGTGACCAGGGCGTCGAGCGTGGAGGCGATCTCCAACCCGCCATACTGCGTCAACAGGATGGCGTTGCGGGCGCTGCCCCCTGCCCGCTCGACCAGCGCCGCGCGTGCCACCGGATCGCCAGGCGGCGGCGGCTCCGCCGTTTCCAGCACTGCCATCAGTTCGTCGGCGTCGAGTGGCGTCAATCGCACCACCTGACAGCGCGACCGGATTGTCGGCAGCAGGCTGCCCGGCGCGTGGACGATCAGGATGAACAAGGTTCGTGCCGGCGGCTCTTCAAGATTCTTCAGCAAGGCGTTGGCGGCATTGGTGTTCATGTCATCGGCCGGGTCGACGATGACGACCCGGTAGCTGCCGTCATGCGAGGTCAGCGACAGGAAGCGGTTGACCTTGCGGATTTCATCGACGGTGACGACGGTCTTGAAGCTCTTGGTTTTGTCGTTCAGCGGCCGGGTCAGATGCAGCACGCCAGGATGCGCCCCGGTGGCGATCTGGCGAAACAGCGACGAGGCCGGATCGGGAGTGGCAAGGTTTTGCGGCGCCTGCGCGAAATCCGGGTGCTTCAGTAGATGATGCGCAAGATGGAAGGCAAGCGTCGCTTTGCCGATGCCGACCGGCCCGGAGAAGATCAGCGCATGCGGCAGCTTTCCCGCACGGTAGGCGGCGGTGAGCATGCCGGCGGCTTGGCTGTGTCCGACCAGAAATGGCGTTTCGGATGGCTCGGGCACGCCGTCCAGCGTGTCGTGCTGCTCCGGGGCGATGCGTTCGAAGATCATGCCGGCGTCGCCTGCCTGTTGCGCGACGGCGTTCTTGCCTCCAGCGCCACGAACACGGTGGCGGTGACGACATTCTCGACCGCATCCGGATCGGCGGCCGCGTCGATGACGATACAGCGTTCCGGCTCGGCCGCGGCGATCGCCAGGAACGCCTCGCGGCGCGCCTGATGGATCGCCAGCGTCTCTTTTTCGAAGCGGTCGGCGTCTGCGTCGGCACCGCGCCGCAGCGTTGCGCGCCTCAGGCCTTCGGCCGGATCGATGTCGAAGATCAGCGTCATGTCCGGCATCATGCCGTTGATGGCGACCTGCTCCAGCGCATCCATGAACGCCGGATCGATGCCACCGGTGACACCCTGGTAGACGCGTGAGGAATCCAGGAAGCGGTCGCAAAGCACTATGGAGCCACGTTCGACCGCTGGCCGGATGACCTGCTCGACATGGTCGGAACGCGCGGCGGCGAAAAGCAGCGCCTCCATCTTCGGCCCGAACGGTTCGGCGGCGCCCGAAAGCAGCACATGCCTGACCGCTTCGGCGCCCGGCGAGCCGCCCGGTTCACGGGTAAGGAGGACATCGTATTTCTTGGCGCGCATCTTCCTGGCCAGCCGCTCGATCTGCGTCGACTTGCCTGCTCCTTCGCCGCCTTCGAAGGTGATGAAAAATCCGCGTGCCAACCGAGAGGCCTTCTTGTCCATGTATGAATGGGATTGTAGCGCTCTAGATAGTCCGCGTTCGACGAAACGTCCATGCCGTCGATTTTTTGCTTTTATGCATGTCGTTTCCCCAAAACCGGGGCCACTTCTGAGCGACATACATTAGCGCAGCCAGCCGACCGCCAGTTCCTTGACGGCGTCGAGCGCGCGCTGCGGCAATGTGCCGACGCCGATCGATTCGGCGGCGAAAAGCGGCGTCTCCTGGCTCAGCGTATCGCCGATCCAGACGCGCAGCGCACCCACCGGCTGCCCCTCCTCCACCGGTGCCGCAACTGGGCCGTTGTAGACGATCCTGGCTGTCAGCTTGTCGCGGTTGGTGATCGGCAGGAAGATGTCGATCGGACCTTTGGCCTTTAGCGTCACTTCGGATTTGGCACCGCCGAAAACCTGAGCCTCGCCGACCACTTCGTCCTTGGCGAAGATTTCGGTCTTCTCGAAGGAGCGGACGCCCCAGTCGAGCAGCTTTCGCGCCTCCTCGGCGCGCTCCTTGTCGGAGGCCAGGCCGCTCATCGCCGCGATCACCCGCGTGCCGTTGTGGCTGACCGAACCGACGATGCCGAAACCCGACGTCTCGCTGGCACCGACCGCCAGGCCGTCGGCGCCGATGTCCATCGCCAGCAGCGGATTGCGGTTCCTCTGCGAGATCTTGTTCCAGGTAAAATCCTTCTGGCCATAGTAGCGATAGAAATCCGGATATTCGCGCCATAGGTGCACGGCCAGCTGCGCCAGCTCGCGTACGGTCGTCTGCTGGCCATCCGCCGGCAGGCCGGTCGAATTGACGAAGGTCGAGGTCTTGAGGCCGATCTGGCGGGCGCGTTCGGTCATCTGCGCGGCGAAATTGTCCTCGGACCCAGACATGCCTTCGGCGATGACGATGCAGCCGTCATTGGCCGCCTGTACGGTCACGCCCTGAATCAGATCCTCGAGCCGGATCGACGATTTGAGCTTGGCAAACATCGTCGATGTTCCCGAAGGCGCCCCACCCTTGCGCCAGGCGTTTTCGCTGACCACGAACGTATCGTCGAGCTTCAGGCGGCCGGACTTGATGGCGTTGAACACCACTTCCATGGTCATCAGCTTGGCCATCGAGGCCGGCGGTATCGGCTTGTCGGCGTTCTTCGAAAACAGCACCGTCCCGGTCTCGGCATCGATCATGAAGACCTGCGTGGCCTTGGTCTCGAATAGCTGCGCACGGGCTGGAGCCTGGGAAAACAGCAGCAGGGCAAAAATCAGAAGCCCGGCGAGAGGCTGGAGCAAGCGCAATTGCATGATGTTCGACCCATTGGCCGGCACGGCCGGCAAGCCCGCGAAAGGTATCAGGCTTTTTGCGCGGCGGATCAACCGTGCAACGGAAATCCGGCCTGGCTTGCGCTCAGTTGCGCACAGCCAGCGCATCCGGCGCGCCATGCGACCATGCTGCCTGCAGCAAATCATCCAGGTTGCGTTGGCCATCGGGATAGAGATTGACCGAATACCAGTCCTCGCCATCGAGTTCCGAACGCTGGATCTCGATCTTGCCGAATGCGGCAAGCTGAGCGGCAACGCGCTTGGCCTGCGCTGCATCCTCGAACGAACCCGCAGCGACGTAATCGGTGGACAGACCGGCCGGAGGCGGCTGCCGCTTCCACGATTGAAGGACGTCGGCCGGCGACATGCCGTCGCCGCCCAGTGCGGCGAAGGCATTGGAGGCGCGTTCGACCCGCTCGTCCGCATAGGACAGCGAGGCCACGGCAAACGGCGATTGCCGCGGCAGACTGATCTCCGGGCGTTCCGGCACGATCGGTCCGAAATCGGGCAGCGCCAGATCGCCGTAGGCCGGCGTCTGCGCCGACATGACCGGCTGGACGACCCCGGAATCGGTCAATTGACCTGGAAACGGTACGGCGGCAGTGCCGGCAGTCAGGCTTGGCGAAGGCCCGTTCATGGCGACCATGACACCGGTCGGCAGCCCATCCGACGGATCCGGCGCCCTGTTGCCGGGGTGGTAGGAGGCCATCAGATACTGGTCGTCATCGCCGTCGAGCGGTGCACGGCCGACATACTCGACCTTCACTTGAGCAGTGCCGATGTTGGCATAATCAAGCATCTGGGCTGCGCGCTCCGACACATCGATGATGCGGCCTTCATGATATGGGCCGCGATCGTTGACGCGAACGATGACCGAACTGCCGGTCTTGAGATTGGTAACACGGGCATAGCTTGGTAGCGGCATGGTCGGATGCGCCGCCGTCAGATGCGTCATGTCATAGACTTCGCCATTGGCGGTAAGCCGACCATGGAAGGCATCGCCGTACCAGGAGGCCAGACCGACCTTGGCGTAGCGCTTGTCTTCCCGGGGGTAATACCACTTGCCGCGGACTTGATAGGGCTTGCCGAGCTGATCCCTGCCGCCGCCGCGTTGCATGCGCCCGTTCTGGGAGAACACACGTGGGCTTGCCTTCACGCCATATTCGGATTCGGAGAAATATTCCTTGGAGCGGGTCTTCTTGTAGACCATCGCTTTCGGCTCAGGCTGCGACGCGCAAGCCGCCAGCAAGGCGGCCGACATGGCGAACAACGCGACTGTGGCAGCGCGACGAAGACGCGGGTGCGTCACAGCCTGCATTTTCCTGATGTCCCCTTCAGTCTCGACGCCGCGCTCAAGCATCAGAGGAGCCGAAACACTCACTCGACGAACATAACGACGCCTTGAACCCCGGTCCTTTGTGCGCAGGAATTGTTTATCACGGTATTAACCGATTGTGGCCGGAACCAGGCAAGATTGTGACGCAGTTACCGTGCCGACACTCCTGAACAGTCACGGCTTTGCGTCGCCCACAGTGACCGCTTCCCTGCCCGATGGCGAGGCCGGCATCATCGGCAACAACAAGATGCAGTCGGTGCGGAGTTATATCGTTTTACACAATCCCTAATTGCTGGACTCGCGCGACGCGCCGGCTGTTAACTTTGCCTCAGGGCGAGGAGGGAAAAGGTAGCGAACTGGGAGGATGTAGTCGCATGAATTACGATTTCGGCATCGGCCATATATCTGAAGATGATCAGCCTTACGAAGTTACCTCTTTCGCCAAAAAGCATGGCTTAACGATACGAGCTGCGGACGCCGTGCTTTTCGCCAAGGGCCCATCTCGGACGGCCTGCGATGCCGCCGCATTGGCCTTCCTCTGTGCAGTCGCCGCACACGCCAAGAAACAATCGGCGCGCTAGCCCTCCGCGATCACGACTCGGGTCCATTCGCTGGTGTCTGGCGCTTTGAGGCATGCGACATCGGCATGTCTGCGCCATATCGACGAGGCCGCTTAAGCGAGGGCCTGCCGCCTCATTTGCGAGGCGACAGGCCCTGCCCCAACCCACAATCGTCTCAATGCAATTGCAGTGCCAAATTGATTGACCCATTACGGGTCACTAACCACACCGGTGCCAAGGCTTTGGCCTTGGTGGCCAGTACGGTCCGCCAAATGCTGCCCGGACAGTAGGAAGATGCCGCAGCAGTGGTTGACGCAGCCCTTAATGCCGCACTACAGGAATGAAGCGCGAACCGTTCGGCAACGCCTTCGGTGCCAATCCGGTGCCAACAGGTCAAAACCGGCCGACAACGTAGCGCTTCAAGTGATTGAAAAGTCACGATGGAGGAATGGCCGAGCGGTTTAAGGCACCGGTCTTGAAAACCGGCGTGGGTGCAAGCTCACCGTGGGTTCGAATCCCACTTCCTCCGCCACAAATTGAAGAAATTACAACAAAATCAATGGCTTGATAATTTCCGTTTCAGCGCCCCGCGTTTCTGTCCCACGATTCGCGCTGACGGCGCCTCTGCGCGAACACAGAGCCTTCAGCCTTTGGAAAGGGAAGATGTGGTTCTTCTCGGAGGTGCAGGCGGCGCGCCGGGGGCGATTGAATGGATATCTTTGGCATCAAGGCATTGTTGATCTGCGGGCTGATCTTCATTCCGTTCGAACATCTGTTCGCCGAGCGGCCGCAGAAGATTTTCCGCAAGGGTCTGGCTGTCGATCTGATCTATCTGTTGTTCAACGGCTTCATCATAAAGGTGGCCATCGCCATCATGGCGGCAGGTGCCCTCGGCGCCGCTGCAATTCTGGTCCCGCAATCGATAACGCAAGCCGTCAGCGGTCAGCCCGTCTGGCTGCAGGTTGCGGAAATCATCCTGATCGCCGACATCGGCGTCTATTGGGCACATCGGGCCTTCCATAAAATCCCGGCGCTTTGGAAGTTCCACGCGATCCACCACGGCATCGAGGATCTGGACTGGCTCGGTGCTTTCCACAATCACCCGGTCGACGCCATCGTCACAAAGGCAATATCGCTGACGCCGATCTTTTTCCTTGGCTTCTCCGAAGCTTCGATCGCTGTCTTCTCGATTATCTACCTTGGGCACACCCTGCTTGTTCATTCAAACGTGCGGATTCCGTTCGGCCCTTTGAAGTGGCTGATCGCCAGCCCGCAGTTCCATCGCTGGCACCATGCTAACCAGCGCGAGGCCTATGACAAGAACTTCGCCGGGCAATTGCCTTTCCTCGACGTGATGTTCGGCACCTACAATGTCACCGGCGACAAGGTGCCGGAGAAATACGGCGTCGACGATCCGATCCCCTCCACCTATTTCGGTCAGATCGCTTATCCGCTCCTGCCCCGCGGGAAGCCATTGAATCGACCGGCGCCGAGCACCGAAGCCTGACATCGACGGTTTTCGGGCGGGCCGTCAGGCGCCCCGCCCGCGGGAGGCTTTTCGCATCGAATCGGCTAAACCTTCGAGGCATGAACGAGACGTCACTCTATGCGCCGGTGAAGCGGTTCCTCGAAAGCCTCGACTTCGTCGTCAAAGGCGAGATCGGCGGCTGCGACATCGTCGCGCTGCGCGAAGGTGAGCCGACCGTCGTCGTCATCTGCGAACTGAAGCTGCAGTTCAATCTCGAACTGGTGTTGCAAGGTGTCGATCGCGCGACGGTCTGCGACGAGGTGTGGCTGGCCGCACGCATGTCGGCCCGGGGCAAGGGCCGCGAAAGCGACGCCAGGTTTCGCAATCTCTGCCGTCGCCTTGGCTTCGGCCTGCTTGGCGTGACCGCGACTGACCGGGTCGAAGTGCTCCTTAGCCCGATCGCGCTGGCGCCGCGCAAGAATGCGCGCCGGCGCTCCCGTCTGGTCGACGAGCACCAGCGCCGTCGCGGCGACCCCGTTGCGGGAGGAGGATCGCGCAATCCGATCATGACGGCCTATCGGCAAAGCGCCCTCGCCTGCGCTGCCGCGATGGTGGACGGACCCAGGCGGCCGCGCGATCTGAAGGCGCTGACGCCGATCGCGCCGAAGATCCTGCAGCACAATGTCTATGGCTGGTTCGCGCGCGTCGATCGTGGTCTCTATGGTCTCACCGATGCTGGCCGCGCCTCGTTGGTCCGTTGGCCACAGGCATCGCACGATGAATCCCGACACGCAATTTTGAACGCGTCGACCATTTGATTGATGACGCCTGCGGGGTTAGAGGCGGTCCGCTTGGTTGATTTATCCGACAAAATATGTTGCTAGTCCGGCCTATGAAGAAGCTCTGCATGACCGCCTTGGCGTCAGTGACACTGAGTTTTCCAGCCAACGCAATGGATAGTGCATTGCGCGCCGGTCTGTTGAAACTCGACCCCCAAACCCGTCTTGAACAGCGTTGTGACGCCGAAGTGCTCGACCGGATCACCCACGACGATCGCAAGTTCAAAGCCGATCGCGTCGTCGCCTATGCCTTCGCGACGCCCGAGATGGGCGCGGATGCAATCAAAAGCCCGGGCGCTGCGTTTCGCAGCAAGGGGCAATGGTACCGGCTGAAATTCAAGTGCCAGACGGCGCCCGACCATATGGAAGTTTTGCAGCTCCGCTATCGGATCGGTGACGAGATTCCGGAAGCCGATTGGGCAAAGTACAATCTCTACGATTGATTTGTTGTCGGCCATGGTTTTGCCCGGGTGCCGGCGAGCGCCGCCGAACCTTAGATCCGACTTCGCCGTAACGATGCTTCAGTGACGCCACCACGCGTGATCCCTTGACGCCAAGGGACCACCAAGTTAGGGCCTCTGGCTAATCGACGAACACTCGGCAAAATCAGCAAGGGCTTCCGGTCGATGGACATTTTTTTCAGCGCTGCCAGCCTGACCGCCCTGCTCCAGGTCATCGCCATCGACCTCGTGCTGGCCGGCGACAATGCGATCGTCATCGGCCTTGCCGCTGCCGGCCTGCCGGCTGACCAACGCAAGAAGGCGATCCTCATCGGCGTGCTGGCGGCAACGGTGCTGCGCATCGGGTTTGCCGCGGTCACCGTCAAGCTGCTGGCGATCGTCGGCCTGCTGCTGGCCGGCGGTATCTTGCTGCTGTGGGTCTGCTGGAAGATGTACCGCGAGTTGCGCACGTCCCATGCCGATGAACTGGAAGCGACCGAGGCGCTGTCGAATTCCGATCTCAACAGCGACAAAGCGGTGGCCGGCAAGGCGAAGCGCAAGACGCTCGGCCAGGCAGCCTTGCAGATTGTCGTCGCCGACGTGTCGATGTCGCTCGACAACGTGCTGGCGGTCGCGGGCGCCGCGCGCGATCATTTTCCGGTGCTGGTCATCGGCCTCGTGCTGTCGATCGCGCTGATGGGCCTCGCCGCGACTTTCATCGCAAAACTGCTGCAGCGCCACCGCTGGATCGCCTATGTCGGCCTGCTGATCATTCTCTATGTCGCGGTGGACATGGTCTATCGCGGTGCGGTGGAAGTCTGGCCGCATGTAAACGGCGCGGTCAGCTGAGGCGGCTGTCCGCCACGTCTTCGATCCGGAAAAGCATATCCGCAGTGCGTTTTGCCGCATCGCAGGCGTGCCCATACCAATGCCGCAATAAGTGTGGTACTGCGCCGGCAATCCTGAAAAGCCCGGAAAACCCTCTATGTCCGCTCCCCGCGTGAGTTTTGTCAGTCTTGGATGCCCGAAGGCCCTTGTGGATTCGGAGCGTATCATCACGCGCCTGCGTGCCGAAGGCTACGAGATCGCACGCAAGCATGATGGGGCCGATCTTGTCGTCGTCAACACTTGCGGCTTTCTCGATTCCGCCCGCGACGAGTCGCTCAATGCCATCGGCTCCGCGCTTTCGGAGAATGGTCGGGTCATTGTTACCGGCTGCCTCGGCGCCGAGCCGGATGTCATTCGCGAGAGACATCCCAATGTGCTGGCGATCACCGGACCGCAGGCCTATGAGAGCGTGATGGCGGCCGTGCATGAGGCCGCACCGCCTTCGCACGATCCCTATATCGATCTACTGCCGCCTCAGGGCGTCAAGCTGACGCCGCGCCACTACGCCTATCTCAAGATTTCCGAAGGCTGCAACAACCGCTGCACCTTCTGCATCATTCCCGCACTGCGTGGCGACCTCGTTTCGCGGCCGGCCGCCGATGTGCTGCGCGAGGCCGAGAAACTGGCCAAGGCAGGCGTCAAGGAGCTCCTGGTCATCTCGCAGGACACCAGCGCCTACGGCATCGACATCAAGTACCAGACGTCCATGTTCGGCGATCGCGAAGTGCGGGCGAAATTCCTCGATCTGTCCGAGGAATTGGGCAAGCTCGGCATCTGGGTACGCATGCACTATGTCTATCCCTACCCGCATGTCGCCGACGTCATCCCGCTGATGGCGGAAGGCAAGATCCTTCCCTATCTCGACATTCCCTTCCAGCATGCCTCGCCGCAGGTGTTGAAGAACATGCGCCGCCCGGCACATGGCGAAAAGACGCTCGAGCGCATTCGCGGCTGGCGCGAGGTCTGCCCGGATCTCGCCATCCGCTCGACCTTCATCGTCGGCTTCCCCGGCGAGACCGACGACGATTTCGAGATGCTGCTCGACTGGCTCGATGAAGCCAAGATCGATCGCGCCGGCTGCTTCAAATACGAGCCGGTCCGGGGCGCCCGCTCCAACGATCTCGGTCTCGAGCAGGTCCCGCAGGAGATCAAGGAGGCGCGCTGGCACCGCTTCATGCAGCGCCAGCAGAAAATTTCGGCGACGCAACTGGCCAAGAAGGTTGGCAAGCGCCTGCCGGTGCTGATCGACGAGGCGCACGGCACGTCGGCCAAGGGCCGCACCAAATACGACGCGCCCGAGATCGACGGCTCGGTCCACATCCAGTCGCGCCGTCCGCTGCGTCAAGGCGACATCGTCACCGTCAAGATCGACCGCGCCGACGCCTATGACCTCTATGGTTCGGCGGTCTAACGGTATCGGCACGCCCTCTATTTACTACATCTGGTTACTACATCTGGCGATAGTTCCGGCCTTTTAACCCGCTCGGTCGCGATCCGCTCTATGGTTTCCGCATCGTGGATGCGGGAATTCGCATGGACATCAGACCTCCCAGGCAAGACTACATCGCGACGCTGGACCTGCTCAGGCTGGCAGCGGCACTTGCCGTTATGTTCTTTCACTATTTCTTTCGCGGCGCTGCCGCTGAAGGGTTTCTCACCGAGGGATATCCGCTTGCCGCGCCGTTCGCCCTCTACGGCTATCTCGGCGTCAATCTGTTCTTCCTGATCAGCGGTTTCGTCATTGCCTGGTCGGCGGAAAACCGCCGCTGGGACCAATTTGCGATCGCGCGGTTCGTTCGCCTCTATCCGGGCTTCCTGCTCTGCATGACGATCACCTTCGCGATTGTCTTCCTTGCCGGTACGCCGCTGCTTCCAACGTCTCCCGGTCAATATGCCGCCAATCTGTCGATGTTCGCACCGGCCTTCGGCCAACCCTTCATGGACGGCGTCTACTGGTCGATCGTGCTTGAACTGGTGTTCTACGGATGGGTGACGCTGGCCCTCCTCGCCGGGCTGTTCCAGAAACGCAAGCTGGAGCTGATCTTCATCTGGCTGGCCATCTCGGCCTGGAACGAATTCGTCATCGGCAGCAGTGCTGCCAGGCTGCTGTTCATCACCGAGTTCGGATCGTTCTTCGCTGCTGGCGTGCTGCTCCACCACCTCCATGCACATGGCCGTTCGCTGCCGGCCTTGCTGCTGCTTGCTGCATCGTTCCTGATCTCCTGCGGCACGCTGTCGGTGACGCAGCACTGGATGCTCGGCCACTACGGCATTGCCGTCTCCTCGGCCAATCTCGTCGTCGCCAACGTCGTCATGCACGCGGCCTTGATCGGCGCGGTGCTGCTGCGCCACCGTGTCAGGCCGTCGGCGCTCACCCTGGCGCTGGGCGGGCTGACCTATCCGCTCTATCTGCTGCACCAGAATATCGGCTATCTCGCCATCAATGCCGCGGCACCTCTGGCCGGGAAACGGTTTGCCGCCTTTGGCTGCATCGCGCTCATGGTCTTCGTGTCGTGGGCGATCTGGCGCACCTGCGAACGACCCGCGCAGCGGCTGCTCAGGATCTGGCTCGGCCGCGCGGTTGATGCCGGTCTGGCGCGATTCCGCCGCGTCTCTGTTGGGACGCAACCAGCCGAATGAAAAGGGGCGCCGCGTGGCGCCCTCTTCACTTTGATATCTCGCGCTGCTTACTGCGGCAGCTTGTCGTCGACGCCCTTCACATAAAAATTCATGCCGAGCAGCGTGCCGTCGTCGGCGACTTCGCCATCCTTCAGCCACGGCGTGCCGTCCTGCTTGGCGATCGGTCCGGTGAAGGGGTTCCAGCCGTCGGCGATCTTCTTTTCGGTGGCTTCCGCCATCGCCTTCACGTCGTCGGGCATGTTGGTGAAAGGCGCGAGCTTGACCGCGCCGTCCTTGATGCCGAGCCAGACGTTGTCGGGCTTCCAGGTGCCGTCGAGGGCTGCCTGGACCCGGCTGATATAGTACGGGCCCCATTCGTCGGTGAGCGAGGTCAGCTGCGCGTTCGGCGCAAACTTGATCATGTCCGAGGACTGGCCGAAGCCATGCAGCTTGCGCTCTTCCGCCACCTGCAGGGCAGCGGTCGAATCGGTGTGCTGGACGATGATGTCGGCGCCCTGGTCGAACAGCGCCTTGGCGGCGTCGGCTTCCTTGCCCGGATCGAACCACGAATTCACCCAGACGATCTTGGCCTTGAAGTTCGGATTGATCGACTGTGCGCCGAGCATGAAGGAATTGATGCCCATCACCACTTCGGGAATCGGGAAGGAAACGATGTAGCCGGCAACGCCTGCCTTCGATTCCTTGGCGGCGATCTGGCCGAGCACGTAGCGGCCTTCGTAGAAACGCGCATTGTAGATGCCGAGATTGTCCGCGGTCTTGTAGCCGGTTGCGTGCTCGAACATCACCTTCGGAAATTTCTTGGCGACCTTCACTTCCGGGTCCATGAAGCCGAAGGAGGTGCCGAAGATGATCTTGCAGCCTTCGCGCGCCAGGCGCTCGAAAGCGCGGTCGGCGTCGGGGCCTTCGGAGACGTTTTCGAGATAGGCGGTCTCGACCTTGTCACCGAGTGCCTTCTCCACCTCGAGACGGCCCTGGTCGTGCTGGTAGGAGTAGCCGAAGTCGCCGATCGGGCCGGTGTAGACCCAGCAGGCCTTCAGCTTGTCAGCGGCCTCGGCCGTCGCTGCCAGCGACATGGCGGCGGTCGTGGTCATCAGGGCAATAAGCAGTTTTTTCATTGTGTTACCTCTCTGAGTTAAGCCTTGGAGCTTCCCGTTTGTTTTTGTTGTCAACGATCCGGAACGAATGGCTGCCCCAAAGAAGCCGGCGTGTTCATCATCGTCAGACGCTTGTTGCGCGAGATTAGAACGAGAACCACGACGGTTGCCAGATAGGGCAGCGAAGAAAGGAACTGTGAAGGCACTGGAATGCCAAAAGCCTGTGCATGAAGCTGTCCGATCCACACCGCGCCGAAGATGTAGGCGCCGGCCAGCACCCGCCATGGCCGCCACGAGGCGAACACCACCAGAGCCAGCGCGATCCAGCCGCGGCCGGCACTCATGTTCTCGACCCATTGCGGCGTGTAGACCAGCGACAGGTGGCCGCCGGCGAGGCCGGCACAGGCGCCGCCGAAAATCACGGAGAGATAGCGATAGCGGATGACCTTGATGCCAAGCGCATGGGCCGACGTGTGGCTGTCGCCGATCGAGCGCAGCGTCAGTCCGGTCCGGGTCTTGAACAGGAACCACATGACGGCGGCGGTCAGCGCAATCGAAATGTAGAAGATCGGGTCCTGCCCGAACAGCAATCTGCCGATCACAGGGATCGAGGTCAGGCCGGGAATGTCGAGGTTGGGCAGCCGTTCGCCGGGCTGACCGACGAAACTGGTGCCCATCATGCCGGAGAGGCCAAGGCCGAGCAGCGTCAGCGACAGGCCGGTCGCCACCTGGTTGGTGGCCAGCGACAGCGTCATGACGGCAAACAGCAGCGAGAACACCGCTCCCATGGCAATTGCCGCCAGGAGGCCGATCCAGGGTGATCCGGTGAGATAGGTCGCGCCGAAGCCGCCGACGGCGCCCATGATCATCATACCTTCGACGCCGAGATTGAGCACGCCGGAGCGCTCGACCACCAGTTCGCCGATTGCCGCGATCAGCAGCGGCGTTGCCGCCGTGGCGATGGTCAGAAGGATGTTTACGGTGATGTCCATCAACGGGCTTCCTTCAGCTTCGGCGCGGCTTCGAGTTTCGCGGCACCTTCCTGTTTGGTCAGCGCCAGGCCGATCAGTCGAATGCGGTAGTGGATGAGCGTGTCGCAGCCGAGCACGAAGAACAAAAGCATGCCCTGGAACACCCGCGCCACCTTGTCGGAGATGCCGAGCGCGCTCTGCACTGCTTCGCCGCCGAGATAGGTCAGCGCCAGCACCAGGCCGGCGGCGACGATACCGAGCGGGTTGAGGCGGCCAAGGAACGCCACGATGATGGCGGTGAAGCCGTAGCCGGGCGAAATGACCGGCTGCAGCTGGCCGATGGCACCGGAGACTTCCGAGATGCCGGCAAGACCCGCCAGCGCACCCGACAGCAGGAAGGCGAAGAACACCATGCGGTTGAGGCCGAAGCCGGCGAAGCGCCCTGCCCGCGGGCTTGAGCCCAGCACACGCACCTCAAACCCCTTCAGCATGCGGCTCATCAGGATCCAGACCAGCACCGCGGCGACCAGCGCGAAGACAAACCCCCAGTTCGCCCGCCCGGCATCCGGCATCAGCTCCGGCAACACGGCCGAATCGCCGAACTGGATCGTCTGCGGAAAGCCATGGCCTTGCGGATCGCGCCACGGTCCGCGCACCAGCCAGTCGAGGAAAAGCTGGGCGACATAGACCAGCATCAGGCTGGTCAGGATCTCGTTGGTGCCGAAGCGGGTCTTGAGCAGAGCCGGGATCGCGGCATAGGCCGCGCCGCCGACCATGCCGAGCAACAGCATCAGCGGCAGCACCAGCGGGCCTTCGAACTGCGGATACAGCACCGGAATGATCGAACCGACAATGCCGCCGAGGATGAACTGGCCTTCGGCGCCGATGTTCCAGATGTTGGCCTTGTAGCAGACCGACAGGCCAACGGCGATCAGGATGAGCGGCGCTGCCTTGATCGCCAGCTCATGCAACTGCCAGACCTGGCTGATCGGCTCGATGAAATAGATCCGGAATGCGGTCAGCGGATTGACGCCGAGCAGCGCGAACATGATGGCGCCGGCGATGATCGTCAGCGCGAAGGCGATGAACGGCGACAGGGCCGAAAACAGCGCGGAGCGCTGCGGGCGTTTGACGAGTTCGAGGCGCATCATGCCGTCTCCAGCGTGTGTTCGGCGTGACCGGGTTCGGCGCCGCCCATCAGCAAGCCGACCTTCTCGAAGGTCGCCTCGGCGATCGGCATCGGCTTGGACAGCGCGCCATTGTGCATGACCGCGATCGAATCCGATATCTCGAACAGCTCGTCGAGATCCTGGCTGATCACCAGCACCGCCGATCCGCTGCGCGAAAGCTCGATCAAGGCCTGGCGGATGTGGGCAGCGGCACCTGCGTCGACGCCCCAGGTCGGCTGGTTCACGACCATGACGCTTGGCCGGCGGTCGAGTTCGCGGCCGACGATGAACTTCTGCAGATTGCCGCCCGAAAGTGCCGCCGCCTCCGGATCCGGCGCGCTCTTGCGCACGTCCATCGCCTCGATGATGCGTTGAGCGGCGGCGTAGATGGCCGCGCTGTTGACCATTCCGCCGCCGCCGACGAAGGCCTTGCCGTCGGTGGCATGGCGTGACAGCAGCAGGTTTTCCGAAAGCTTCATGCGCGGCGCGGCGCCGTGGCCGAGGCGTTCTTCCGGGACGAAAGCGGCGCCCAGCAGGCGTCGTCCGGTGATGGAGAGATTGCCTGCATTCTTGCCGCGGATCCGCACCGAGGCGGCATCCTGCTGCAATACTTCGCCGGAGACGGATTCAAAGAACTCGCCCTGGCCGTTGCCGGCGACGCCCGCGATGCCGATCACCTCGCCGGCGCGGACTTTCAGGCTGATGTTCTTGAGCGGGATCGAGAACGGTGTTGCCGGCTTGCGGCTGAGGTTGCGGATTTCGAGCAGCGGCTGCGCCGTGGCGATGCCCTCGACGGGTGCGCGCACCACCGCCTGCACCTCGTTGCCGACCATCATGCGAGCCAGCGACGAAGCGGTTTCCTCGCGCGGGTTGCAGTGGCCGACGACCTTGCCGTGACGCAGCACGGTGGCGCGGTCGCAGATGCGTTTGACCTCTTCAAGCCGGTGCGAAATATAGAGAATGGATTTGCCTTCCGAACGCAGCCGCTCCAGCGTCTCGAACAGCTTGTCGGCTTCCTGCGGCGTCAGCACCGAGGTCGGCTCGTCGAGGATGATAAGCTGTGGCGTCTGCAGCAGGCAGCGGATGATCTCGATGCGCTGGCGCTCGCCCACGGACAGGTCGCCGACCAGCGATTCGGGATCGAGCGGCAGGCCATAGCTGAAGGAAAGCGCCCTCGCCTTCGCCGCGATGGTGCTGATCGGCGAGCCGTCGTCGAGCGACAGCGCGATGTTCTCGGCCGCGGTCAGCGCCTCGAACAGCGAAAAGTGCTGGAACACCATGCCGATGCCGAGTTTTTTCGCGACGCCGGGGCTGGAGATCCTGACCGCCTGGCCGTTCCAGAAAATCTCGCCGGAATTGGGCTCCAGCGAGCCGAACAGCATCTTGACCAGCGTCGATTTGCCGGCGCCGTTTTCGCCGAGCAAAGCGTGGATTTCACCCCTGGCGATGTCGAGATCGATATGATCGCACGCTGTCAGCGTGCCGAATATCTTGGTGAGGCCACGCACCTCGAGCAGGTTCGCGCCGTCCTGATTTGCACTCACAGTGCCTCCCATCTGGTTAGCCAGACATGTTCTGTGTTCCCGCAAGCATGGTAGGCGCGGCCGGCTCTCATCGGAAAGCGGCACGCGTCTTGAAAGAGCTTCAAGAATTTCAGCGGAAATTCAAGCGATAGCAAGGAAGAACGGACTAAGAGACTGTTTTGGCCGCCAGAGTAGAGTTTGCAATCGGTCTCTAGGGGATGAGAATGGTCGTTCCTGTTGTCCTGCGGCCCTCGAGATCGGAATGCGCCTTGCCGGCGTCCTTGAGCGCATAGCGCTGGTTGATCCTGATCTTGACGGCGCCACTGAGCACGACCTCGAACAAGGCCTCGGCGGAGGCCTCGAGGTCTTCGCGTTTTGCATTGTAGACGAACAGCGTCGGCCTTGTTGCGAACAGCGAGCCCTTCTGCGCCAGCAGCGACATGCTGAACGGCGGGATCGGCCCCGAGGACTGGCCGAAACTGACGAACATGCCGAGCGGTCTCAGGCAGTCGAGTGAGGCCGGAAAGGTGTCGTTGCCGACCGAATCGTAGACGACATCGCATTTCCTGCCGCCGGTGATGGCGGCGACGCCGGCGACGAAATCCTGTTCCTTGTAGTTGATGACATGGTCGAAGCCGTGTTCCTTGGCGAGATCGATCTTGTCGGATGAGCTGGCGGTGCCGATGACGGTTGCGCCGAGATGTTTGGCCCATTGGCCGAGGATCAATCCGACACCGCCCGCCGCGGCATGGAACAGGATCGTGTCGCCGGCCTTCACCTTGAACGTCCGACGCAGCAGATATTCCGCGGTCATGCCTTTCAACATCATCGCGGCGGCCTGTTCGTCGCTGATGCCATCCGGCACCTTGACGACGCGGCTGGCGTCAATGACGCGCTCTTGCGCGTAAGCCCCTGTCGTCACGGCATAGGCAATGCGATCTCCCGGCTTCAGCCACTCAACGCCCTTGCCGACTCCCAGCACGACGCCGGCGGCTTCGCCGCCAGGGACAAGCGGGAACCCGCCGGGCGGCGGGTAAAGGCCGGAGCGATGATAGACATCGATAAAATTAAGGCCGATCGCCGTGTGCCGGATCAGGATCTGCCCTGCTCCCGGCTGGCCGGGGTCGGCTTCCTCATAGGTCAGGACTTCCGGGCCACCATGGGCGTGGATGCGGATCGCTTTGGACATAGGCTAGGCTTCCTCTGGCTGATCAGGCCTTTTTGGCACCGAGATTTGGAAAGAGCTGCATGATGCCACCAATGCTAGCGAGGTAAAGCCCCGTGATGGTGATACCGATCTTGGTGAAGGTGCCGACTTGTTCTCCCAGCACGCCGATCTGATCGTAGAAGGCGGCGAGTGCCGCTTGCGCCAGGGCAAGCGCGCCGAAAGCGCACCACAAAAGGGTCATCGCGAGATTGATGCGCCGCAGCCGCACCACCCGCACCGGGTGGATGAAGTTGATCGGGACGAAGGTCAGAATGCCGGCCATCACCACCACCGCGAACGAGACCCATTGTCCGGGCTCGATGACGAACAGTGTAAACACCACCATGTTCCAGACCACGGGGAATCCCTTGAAGAAATTCTCCTTCGTCTTCATGCCGGTGTCGGCATAGTAGATGGCGCTGGAGACGACGATGATCGCCGCCGACAGGAACGACAGGCCCTCGCCCATGAAGCCGCGCTGATAAAGCGCGAAGGCCGGGATCAGGACGTAGGTGACGTAGTCGATGATGTTGTCGAGCAGTTCGCCCGACCATGTCGGCAGGATCTCCTTGACCTCGAGCTTTCTGGCGATCGGCCCATCGATGCCGTCGACGAACAGCGCCAGCCCGAGCCACCAGAACATCGCCGTCCAGCGCTCTTCGCTTGCCGCCACCAGCGACAGGAAGGCCAGGAACGAGCCCGACGCGGTCAAGAGATGGACGGAGAACGCCCTCGCCTGCGGCCATGTGACTTTCTTCTTCGGCCGCGGAATCCGGTCGGTAATCTTTTTGGCGGCTTTCCGTGCGGTTGTGTTCTTGCTCACGGGCCCCGCCAATCCAGCTTGCAGATTTCCGCCGAACGCCCGGCAAAATTCCAGTTGCGGCCGAAAGCCCGCATCTTGCTTTTGTCGGACCTGGCCACGATGATCTCGGGCGCGATCCAGTATTCCGAATTGCTGATCACCGTATCCTTGTCGCGATCCTTGCCGGGGATGGGTGTCACCGCCCCGTCGATGATCTTCGGTATCTGGAAGATACGTGTCTTGTCACGCGTCTCGTAGGTGATCGGCACCTGCTCGACGCCGAGGAATTTGCCGACGAGGATGGAGAGCAGCGAGGTGGTTCCGCCTGCCTTGCCGGTGAAGATTTTCGTCAGCGCCTTGGCCGCATAGAGCGAGGCACGCTGGTCGATGAACAGGCCGGCGGTCCAGTTGCCGCGGCTCATATAACCGGGGATTTCCATGACCAGCCCGAGATTGAGACCGGACAGATCGACGTCGCCGAAATGACCGCGGTCGATGCGGAACCCAGCCCAGGTCTGGCAATAGCCTTCGGTCGGCGGATGATTGCCGAGCGACAGCACGCAAGGGCAAAAAACCGTGCAATTGCAGGAGAGTACGAGCTCTCCTTTCATTGCCCAGCTCTGATCTGCCATCGATTTTCCCCCACTCACAGCGAGACTACTAGCAGCGCGGCTGCCCAGACAAGCAGTATCGCACCGGCGAGCCGGGTTGGAACCCTGCTCGCCGTTTGTTTTTCGATCAGGGTGAACAGCCCGATCAACGCCATCCAGAAGATGTTCATGACGCCAACGGCGAACATCACCAGCATCAGCGCCCAGCAGCAGCCGAGGCACCAAATGCCTTGTGCGACACCAAGCCGGAAGATGCTGACGGACCTCGCGCTCCAGTTCGCGAAAAGGATCGAGAACGGGTTCTTGCACTTTGTCAGGCAGGCCTCTTTCAAGCCGCTGAACTGGTAGAGGCCCGCAATCAGAAGCGCCAGCGCACCGGCAATGCCGACGACAGGGTCGAGCATCTCACCGGGCGGACCAAACACATGCGTGGTCAAGGTCGGCCCCGCGAACATCACCGAGGCGGCGAGCCAGACGCTGAGGTAACCGGCGACCAGCACCAGCGGATGGACGACCGGCTCGCCCTTGATGCGTGCCGTATCGGCGATCTCGCAGTAAGTGCGGATCATCGGCGCGGCGGAGGGCAGCATCGTCGCGATCGCCATCAGGAACCACATCAAAACGAGTGCACCGGCCCGCAGGCCGAGGCTTGCATCCAGCGGCGCCGGCGAGAGGCAGAGGGCAAAGAACCGTTCCAGGAAATCGGGCAGCGGCAGTTGCGGCAGATAGCGCAGGATCGTGTCGCCGGGGGCACTGACGCCTGCAATCCCGCCTTCGGCGCCGCGGATTGCCATCGCGGCGAGGAATAGCCAGGCAAGCAGGATACAAGCGCCGACAGCGACGTTTACCGTGACGCGAGGATTGCGCGCGACAGCGGCCATGACTCGGCCGACGCGATCGAGATGGCTGAAGTCGTCCTGCTGGCCGGTCATGACATCCGAATGGGCCGAATCGCCGCGTTGATCAAGCGGCATGATCTGCCCTATATGCTCATGGACTGGCAGGCCGGGTGGCCGCCTCGCATTGCAAGCCGGAAGCCGATCTTGGAGCATGAGCAAACCGCGCGGATACTGGTTGCTGGCACGGGGCCGGCAGGACTGATCGCGGCGCTCGGTTTTGCCGCTGCCGGTTTCCCGGTGACGCTGGCCGGGCCGGAGGCCACTGCCCCCGATGGCCGCACGACGGCCCTGATGAACCCTGCCTTGAAAGTGCTTGAGCAACTGGGCGTGCTCGATGCCGTCAAGCCCAAGGCGGCGCCCCTGAAGGTGATGCGCATCGTCGATGCGACCAGCCGGCTGATCCGCAGTCCGGTCGTCACCTTCCGCGCCAGCGAGATCGACGAGGACCAGTTCGGGCTGAACCTGCCCAACAGCGTCCTCAATCCGGCACTCGCCAGCGCCGTTGCCGCGCATGCCGGCATCGAATGGCGACGCTCGATGGTGGCGAACTGGCAGCTCGATGCCGAATACGCCCGTGCCGTCCTGGCCGACGGCAGCACGGTGGACGCATCACTGGCGGTCGCAGCCGACGGACGGCTGTCGCCGGCGCGCCAGGCCGCCGGCATCTCGACCTCGGCTCGCTCCTATCCGCAAGCAGCTCTTGTCCTCAATTTCCGCCACAGCGGCGACCATGCCTTCACCTCGACGGAATTCCACACCGAGACCGGTCCGTTCACGCAGGTTCCCCTGCCCGGCAATCGCTCGAGCCTGGTCTGGGTGGTGAAACCCGAGACCGCGACGGAACTCGCCGCATTGGACGATGCGACGCTTTCGACGCGGGTCGAACAGCAGATGCAGTCGATGCTGGGCCGGGTGACGGTCGAGCCGGGCCGGCAGATCTACCCGCTTTCGGCGGTGACGCCGCTGCGTTTCGCAAGAGACCGGGTAGCATTGGTCGGCGAAGCCGCCCACGTGTTTCCACCGATCGGCGCGCAGGGCCTCAATCTCGGTATCAGGGATGTCGACGATCTCATTGGTATTGCTGTAGAAAATCGCACGGACCCCGGAGCCGCCAAGGCCCTGGCGGCCTACGACTTCAAGCGCCGCCCCGACATTCTGGCGCGCAGCAGTGCGGTCAATCTGCTCAACATGTCGCTGCTTTCCGACCTGCTGCCGGCACAGATGGCCCGCGTTGCCGGGCTCGGCGTGCTCGGTGGCTTCGCGCCGCTTCGCGCTTTTTTCATGCGCGAGGGACTTCGCAGCGGCAGCGGCTTCGCGGCGCTGGTCGGTGGCCTGCGAAGGCCGGCACGCTGACAGCGATCTTCCCGTTTCCGACAAGCTGCGTCATCGACGATCGTCGACATCAGCCGCATGCGGTAAAACCTTTGCGCCATGTCCGGCGTAGCTTCAGGGCGCGCTCAAACGCTTCGGGATTGAATTGAGGCGCAGTCTGCGCCAAATAAAGCCAAGGAATTCAGTGGTGAGTACGATGAAAACAGCCAAATTCGCAATCGGACAGGTGGTTCGCCACCGGCTGTTTCCATTCAGGGGCATCATTTTCGACGTCGATCCGCAATTCGCCAACACCGACGAATGGTACGAAGCCATCCCCGCTGACGTACGGCCGCGCAAGGATCAGCCCTTCTACCATCTGCTCGCCGAGAATTCAGAGACCGAGTACGTCGCCTATGTCTCCGAGCAGAATCTGCTCGAGGATCAATCGGGTGAGCCGGTCCGGCATCCGCAGATCAAGGAGATGTTCGACAAGAAGCCGGATGGGGGCTACCAGCCGAAACGGCAGTCCAGGCATTAAGCGACGGTCACAAAAAAAGCGGGGCATGACCCTAATGCAGTTCACTTAAGTTGGGCTGGATGAGGATCTGGTAAGACCTATCGAGCAGGATGGAGATTCGTTTCCATCCTGTTCGTGTTTTGAGATG
>NZ_JAMYQF010000015.1:0-127380 GCF_040320745.1 Mesorhizobium sp. M0621
GGGCGTCACCATTTCTTTCCCACAAGATCCTTCAACGCGGCATTGTCGAGCATGGCGTCGGCCAAAAGCCGCTTTAGCCGCGTGTTCTCGTCCTCCAGCGCCTTCAGTCGCCGAGCCTCGGAGATATCCATCCCGCCGAAGCGGGCCTTCCAGTTGTAGATCGAGGCGTCGCTGACCCCGTGCTTGCGGCACAGATCGGCAACCGATACCCCGGCCTCGTGTTCCTTCAAAATTCCGATGATCTGCTCTTCAGAGAAGCGGCTACGTTTCATGTCCTGGTCCTCTCGATGGGCCAGAACGAACTTCAAACCGGATTAGATCAGAGGGGCAAGGTCACTCATGATCAATCCCCATGTCGCTGACCGGAAGCGGCTTTTGCTCGTCCGTGCGTCGCCCTGCCGCCCAACGCAGGATTCCTAACGAAGAGAGCGTCAAGCTCCAAGCCGAGCAGATGCCACCAACACGCGACCGGACGCCAGACTATGAAGGCGCTGCCGGCGATCGGCTCACCGCGAACGTCCCTCCAACATTCCATCTCCGCTTCGCCGTCAAGCGAGAATGCCCTGCCAAAAAGTGCGAGACCTTGGCCCCGACCGCGACCGGCCTCATCGAACCAGAACGTGTGGTGTCTCGTAGCGCGTATGGTGTGAAATATATTTCAATATGTGAATTATATTGACAGTACGGAACGGCACTGTAATGTCCCGATCGTCGGCTTTCGGAGGAAGGTCGGCGTCATCAAATCCATACGGCAGCGCTCATTGAGCGCCTGCGACGGTCATTGAGGATGGCTTCGGCCAAGGGAGGAAACTTGCGCAAATTTCTGAGCACGCTCGCAATCGCGGCGGCTGCATCGACCTGCTTTGGGCCGATGCTGGCACGCGCCGAAACCCCTAACCCGTTCAAATGCGAGCCGGGTGAAAAATACGTCATGAACGTCATGGTCTCGGGCGTTGAATACTGGTTCCCGGTCTATGAAATGTTCAAGCAGGCTGGCCAGCAGTTCGGCTGCGAGACGGCTTATACGGGTACGCCCGAATACGACGTCAACAAGCAGATCGCGACCTTCGACCAGGCGCTGGCACAGAAGCCGGCCGGCATACTGGTGCACCCGATGAACTCCGATCCGTTCATCGAGCCGATCAACCGCGCCATCGAGCAGGGCACAGCGGTGGTGACCTTCGCCGCCGACTCGCCGAATTCCAAGCGCGTCTCCTACATCACCTCCGACAACAATGCCGAAGGCACCTATGCCGCCGACGCCGTTGCCAAGGCGATGGACGGCAAGGGCGAATATGCCGTGCTGGAAAATCCCGGTCAGGACAATCACGACAAGCGCGTCAACGCCTTCGTTGCCCGCATGGAAGCCAAATGGCCTGATATGAAGCTCGTCGGCCGCGCCGCCTCGAACCAGGATCCGACCAAGGCCTATCAGGCGGTTCTGAGCCTGGCCCAGGCGCATCCCGATCTCGGTGCCGTGTTCATGCCGGAAGCCAACTCGGCCATCGGTGCTGCCCAGGCGGCCAAGGAAGGCGGCGGCAAGATCCGCGTCATGCTCGCCGACGTCAATGCCAAGATTCTCGACATGATCAAGGCCGGCGAGATCTTCGGCTCGGTCAATCCCAATCAGGGCATGCAAGGCTATATGGGCTTCATGCTGTTGTGGATGGCCAAGCATCCTGGCCTGATCGATCCGATGAACGACGCCCAGCGTTCGGGCTTCAACTCGATGAGCGTGCCCTTCGTCGACAATGGTTTCTCCATCGTCTCCAAGGACAATGCGGACGACTTCTACTGGGACAAGTATCTCAAGCGTCGCGGAACCAAGGGCATCGAGGAATAGTCTCGATCTCTCGTTCCCGACCCTTGCAGAGTCGGACCAGATAGGAAGGAGGCTTCGGCCTCCTTCCCCTCAGCAATCGCCTTCGCAGGAGCATGGCGTGACCCTGGCACCCATTCTTGAAATCCGCGGCCTGTCCAAGGCGTTCGGCCCGGTCAAGGCGCTGAGCGACGTGCGGTTCGAGCTGCGGCGCGGCGAAATCCACGCGCTGTGCGGCGAGAACGGCGCCGGCAAGTCGACGCTGATGAACATGATCGCCGGTGTGCTGCAGCCCGACGAGGGCGACATCCTGATCGATGGCGAGCCGCTCTCGATCCTCTCACCCGCGGCCGCCCAACGTCTCGGCATCGCGCTCGTCCACCAGGAGATCGCGCTCTGCCAGGATGCGACGGTCGCCGAAAACATCTACATGGCCGCGATCAACAGCCGGCGCGCGCCGCTGATGAATTTTCAGAAGCTTTATGCCGATGCCCAGAAGGTCATGGACCTGCTCGCGCCCATTCCGGTGCGCACCAGGGTCGCCGACCTCTCCATTTCCAACCAGCAGCTCGTCGAGATCGCCAAGGCGCTGACGCTCGACTGCAAGGTGCTGATGCTCGACGAGCCGACCGCAGCGCTCACCGAAAGCGAAGCGCAGCGCCTGTTTTCGATCGTGCGCGGGCTCAAGCACCGCAGCATCTCGGTGGTCTATATCAGCCATCGCATGGCCGAGATCTTCTCGCTGTGCGACCGCGTCACCGTCTTCCGCGATGGCCGCTACGTGGCGACCGATGCGATTGCCGCCGTTTCCCCCGATGACGTCGTGCGCAAGATGGTCGGCCGCGAAATCACTCAGCTCTACCCCGACAAGCTGGCGCCGCAAGAGCCCGGGCGCCTGCTCCTCTCGGTGGAGGGGCTTTCCGATGGCCGCCGCTTCGCCGGCGTCGATCTTCAGCTCCGCGCCGGTGAAATTCTGGGCATAGGCGGCCTGATCGGCGCCGGCCGCAGCGAGATCGCGCAAACGGTCTGCGGCCTGAGGCCAATGACGTTAGGAACCGTTGCGCTCGACGGAAAGCAGCTGCGGCTGTGCGGCTATGGCGATGCGGTCAAGGCGGGGCTGGTCTACCTTTCGGAAGACCGCAAAGGCTCCGGCGTGTTCCTCGATCTGCCGATCGCGGCGAACATCTCGGCGCTTGACCTTGGCAGGGTGACCGGGCCACTCGGTCTGCTCGATCGCAAGGCCGAGGATCGTCAGGCGAGGGAACTGACCGGCAGGCTCGGCGTGCGCATGGCTGGCATCGAGGCCGCCGTCTCGACGCTGAGCGGCGGAAACCAGCAGAAGGTCGCCATCGCCAAGCAGCTGTCCGTCAGCCCCAAGGTCATCATCATGGACGAGCCGACACGCGGCATCGATGTCGGCGCCAAGGTGGAGATCCACCGGCTGCTGCGCCATCTCGCCGGCAGCGGTGTCGGCGTCGTCGTCATCTCGTCGGAACTGCCGGAGCTGATCGGCCTGTGCGACCGCGTCATCGTGGTGCGCGAGGGCAGGATCGCCGGCGAACTCACAGCCGGCGAGCTCGGCGAGGAAGCCATCATCATGCTCGCCTCGGGCGTCCAGGACAGTTCAACTCAAAGGCAGGCTCAGAATGTCGCCTAGGGAATCAGGAGAAGCGCTCGTGCACGCCGAGATCAAGGCCGCCGGGCGGCGCATCAATTTCGCTCAGCTCGCATCGATGCGCGAGGCCGGGCTGATCGTCATCATCCTGGCGCTGTGCATCGCCATGAGCTTCGCCTCGCCGCATTTCCTGACATGGGGCAATTTCCGCGCCATGATGATGAGCTTTTCCATCGAAGGCATCGTTGTCGTCGGCATGACGATCCTGCTCATTGTCGGCGGCATCGACCTTTCCGTCGGCTCGGTCGTGTGTTTCTCGATGGTCGTCTCCGGCGCGCTGTTCCTCGCCGGCCTCGATCCCTGGACGGCAAGCCTGATCGGCATTGGCGTCAGTGCACTGATTGGCGCGGCGATGGGCTTCTTCGTCACGGTGATAGGCCTCAATCATTTCATCACGTCGCTGGCGGCCATGGTCATCGTGCGCGGCATGTGCCTGGTCGTCACCAAGGGCACGCCGCTTTCGCTGTTCACCCTGCCGCCGGCCTTCAAGGCCGTCGGTCAGGGCAGCTTCAACAACATCCCCTATGTCATCCTGATCTTCGTCGTCGTGGTGGCGATCTTCGACCTCCTGCTGCGCCGCGCCACGGCCTTCCGCAAGGTTTTCTACACCGGCTCCAACGAGAAGGCCGCGCAGTTCTCCGGCATCAGAACCAATCAGGTGAAGTTCTGGGTCACGGTGCTGTGCTCGACCCTCGCCGGACTGGCCGGCGTCATCTACATGGCGCGCTTCGGCGCGGCGACGCCGACCTTCGGCGCCGGCATGGAGCTCAACATCATCGCCGCGGCCGTCATCGGCGGCGCCTCGCTGAATGGCGGCTCGGGCACCATCTTCGGAGCGATCCTCGGCATGGCACTGCTCTCGGTGGTGACGAGTTCGCTTATCCTGCTCGATATCTCAGTCTATTGGCAGGACATGATCAAGGGATGCATCCTGCTCGCAGCCGTATCGATCGATCACTTCCTGCACCGCAAGAAGTCCTGAACTCCAGAGGCACCGAACAAGGCCATGGCCCCACCCAACACCCGCGACGACATCGCCGCTGTCCGCCAGATGCACCAGGCGCTTGTCCTGCATTATGTCGAAGGCAAGACCCAGGCCGAGATCGCCGGGGAACTCGGCATCTCGCATGCCACCGTCAACCGGCTGATCAAGCGCGGCCATCAGCTCGGCCTCGTCGAGATCAAGATCAAGTCGCCGATCGACCACCTGGTCGACCTCGAAGCGCGGCTGGTGGCGCTCGGCGGCATCGAGCGGGCGGTGGTCGTGCCGTCGGTCTCCGAAAACCCTCACACAGCTCTGCAGCGGGTCGGCGAGGCGGCGGCGCGGTTGCTGCTCGACACCATCAAGGATGGCGACACCATCTCGATCACCGGCGGCAAGGGCGTCAGCGCGCTGGTCGCCGGCCTCAAGCCGGGACGCCGATACGATGTCGAGATCATCCCGGCCACCGGGCTGGTGCAGGGCAAGCACTATACCGACGTCAATCACGTCGCCTCGCTTATGGCCGACAAGCTCGGCGGCCGCGCCTATCAGGTTCATGCGCCGCTGTTTGCCGATACCGCGCAGCAGCGCGAGATGCTGATGGGCATCAGCTCCGTCGCAGACGTGTTTCGCAAGGCGCGCGAGGCCGATGTCGCGGTGGTGGGCGTCGGCTCCATCCTGACCGACGATTCCAGCTACTACGATCTGCATCCGTCCTCGAACGCCGATCGCCAGGCGATCGAGAAGTCCGGGGCGACAGGCGAATTGCTCGCCCATCTCATCGATCGCCAGGGCAAGCTCTGCAACTACTCGCTCAACCGTTCGCTGGTCTCGCTGACGCTTGACGAGTTCGCGACCATCCCGCGCTCTATCGGCATCGCCAGCGGACCCAGCAAGGTCGCACCGATCCTGAGCGCGATGCGCGGAAACCATCTCGACACCATCGTCACGGACGAGGCCACCGGGCTCCAGATCCTCGAGCTGGCCGGACAGGAGGCAGCATGAATTCTCGACAGATCCAGCGACAGATCGGCAAGTCAGGCATATCGGCGTCGGCCGTGGGCCTGGGCACCTGGGCCATTGGCGGCTGGATGTGGGGCGGCACCGACGAGAAGGAGTCCGTGCGGGCGATAGAGGCCTCGATCGATGCCGGCCTCAGCCTGATCGACACCGCACCGGCCTACGGCCTTGGTCGCAGCGAGGCGATCGTCGGTACCGCCATCAAGGGTAAGCGCGACAAAGTGGTGATCGCGACCAAATGCGGGCTGAACTGGCATTCGGGTAAGGGCGGCTATTTCTTCGACCAGGACGGCAAGCCGGTGCATCGCTATCTCGGCGCCGACGGCATCGCCTATGAGGTCGAGCAGAGCCTGCGGCGTCTCGGCACCGATCATATCGACCTCTACATCACCCATTGGCAGGACCCGACGACGCCTATCGCCGAGACGATGGCGGTGCTGGAAAGACTGAAGGCAGCCGGCAAGATCCGCGCCATCGGCGCCAGCAACATCGGCGCCGGGGATCTCGGCCACTATATCGACGCCGGCCAGCTCGATGCGATCCAGGAGCGCTATTCCATGATCGACCGCGACATCGAGAGCAGCCTGCTGCCGATCACCCGCCGCCATGACATCGCCACCCTCAGCTACTCGTCGCTGGCGCTGGGCCTGCTCACCGGCGCGGTCGACCCCGGCCGTACATTCGGTGGTGACGACCAGCGCAAGGACAACCCACGCTTCTCCACAGCCAACCGGCAAAAGGTCGCAAGGCTGAAGGAGGCAATCGCCCCCATTGCCATCGGCCATCAAGCGTCGATGGCGCAGATCGTCATTGCCTGGACGCTTGCCCAGCCGGGGATCACGTTCGCCCTGTGCGGCGCGCGCAACCCCGAACAGGCGCTCGACAATGCGCGGGCCGGCGCGATCACGCTTGCGGCAAGCGAGCTTGCGGCCATCGACGCCGCGGTAGCCGTGCATCTCACGGCGATGGTTGCCTGAGCAAAAAGGCAACAGTCCAATGAACCGTAGCCAAACAACAGCCGCTCTGCGCGACCGGCCGGACATTGCCGTGCTCGTCATCGGCGGCGGCATCAACGGCATCAGCGTCTTTCGCGAACTGGCCCTGCAAGGCGTCGATGTCGTGCTGGCGGAAAAGGGCGACTTTTGCAGCGGCGCCAGTGCCGCGCTTTCGCGCATGGTGCATGGCGGTCTGCGCTATCTCGAGAATGGCGAATTCAAACTGGTGCGCGAATCGCTGCTCGAACGCGACCGCCTGCTAAGGAATGCGCCGCACTATGTGGCGCCATTACCAACGACGGTGCCAATCTTCGATATGTTTTCGGGTCTTGCCAATGGCGCGGTGCGTTTCCTCGGGCTGACGCGGCGGCCGAGCCGACGCGGCGCGCTGGTCATCAAGACCGGCCTTGCCATGTACGACCTGTTCACCTCCGCGCGGCGACTGATGCCGACGCACAGGTTCAGGGGGCGAGCCGAGACCCTAAAGACATGGCCGGCGATCAATCCGGCGATCCGCAACTCGGCGACCTATTACGACGCCTGGGTGAGCCGGCCCGAACGCCTCGGCCTGGAGATGCTGCTGGATGCCACGGCGAGCGCGGCGAACGCCCGCGCCTTGAACTATGCACAGGTATCATCGACCGGTGACGGCCTTGCCATTACCGACACGCTGACCGGCGAAGAACTGCCGGTGCGGGCGCAACTGGTCATCAACGCCACAGGCGGCTGGATCGACCTGACCAACAAGGCCATCGGGGCCGCGGCCCCGAGGATGATGGGCGGCACCAAGGGCTCGCACCTCATCGTCGACAACGCAGAACTGTTCGACGCGCTTGGCGGCCACATGGTCTATTACGAGAACGAGGACGGCCGCATCTGCATCCTGTTTCCCTATCTCGGCAAGGTGCTGATCGGCTCGACCGACATCCGGGTCGACGATCCGGACCAGGTCCGCTGCGAGGAGGACGAGCAGCGTTACATCCTGCAGTCGCTCGCTTTCGTCTTTCCCTCGATCAAGGTCACCGAAGGTCAGATCGTGTTCCGCTTTGCCGGCGTGCGTCCCTTGCCCGCCAGCGAAGACAGTTTTACGAGCCGCATACCGCGCGATCATTTTTGCGAGTTCGTCGAAGCGAACGGGCATCTGCCGGCGACGCTTTGCATGATCGGCGGCAAGTGGACCACTTTCCGTTCATTTGGAGCGCTGGCAGCCGATATGGCGTTGAAGCGACTGGGACTCGTGCGCAACATGGGAACGCAGGACATGGCTATCGGTGGCGGCCGTGACTTTCCGGCCGACCCGGAGGCCTGGTGCGCGTCATTCGCCGCCGAGCACGGCCTGCCGGTCGAGCGCGCGCACACGCTTCTGCAGCGCTACGGCACCTCGGCCAGCGATTTCGTTTCGCACCCGGCAGGCGAACATATGCTGCCGCAGTCGGACTATTCGGCAAGCGAGATCGGGCACATCATCGAGCGTGAGCATGTCGAGTGCCTTGCCGACCTGTTCCTGCGCCGCACCACCATCGCCATTTCGGGTGGCCTCGGCTTCGCCCTCATCAACGCCGTTCTCGACATGCTGGCGGCGCACAAGGGCTGGAGCGCCAGCGAGGCTACCGCCGAACGATCGACCTTCCTCGCCTTGCTGGCCGACCGGCACGGCATCGATCTCCAGACGCACCAAAGGAGCGCCCTATGCGCGTGAACAAGAAAGTCCGCATGAACCGGCTGTTCGGCGGTGGCCGCTGCCTCGACGTGGCTATCGATCATGGTGTCTGCAACGAGCCGAGCTTCCTTGCCGGGCTCGAAGACATGGCCGGTGTCGTCGCCCAGCTGGTCAAGGCCGGCCCCGACGCCATCCAGATGAACTACGGCCAAGCCGATCTGCTGCAGTCCGTACCGGGCAAGGACAAGCCGGCGCTTGTCATGCGCATCGACATGGGCAATCCCTACAACAGGATACGCCACCGGGCGATGTGGGCGGTGTTGCAGAACGAGACCGAGCCCTTGCTTGGCGCCCTCGAAATGGATGCGGCTTGCGTCGTGGTCAATCTGTTCATGCTGCCCGACGAGCCTGACTTGTTCCGGCAATGCGTGCAGAACATTGCCCGTGTGCGTGCCGACTGCGAGAAATACGGCCTGCCGCTGATGATCGAGCCGCTGGCCATGCTGCCGGTTGCCGAACATGGCAGCTACATGGTCGACGGCGATGCCGAAAAGATCGTCACCTTGACCCGGCTTGCCCGCGAGATGGGCGCCGATATCATCAAGGCCGATCCGACCACCGACCCCAACGATTTCCACCGTGTCGTCGAGGCCGCGCGCTGCCCGGTACTGGTGCGCGGCGGCGGCAAGGAGGACCTGCGCGCCGTGTTCGACAAGTCGGCTGCCTTGATGGCGCAGGGTGCGCTTGGCATGGTCTATGGCCGCAACATCTACCAGCATGCCAATCCGAGCGCCGTCGTGCGTGGGCTGATGGCGATCATCCACGACGATGCCGATGGTGCCGTCGCCTGGGACCTGTACAAGCAGGCATAGGCCGGTATCGGGAGGAGCCAATGGGTAAGTATATTCTCGGCCTCGATGCCGGCAACACCGTCATCAAGGCCATCCTCTTCGACCTGTCGGGGCGCGAGCTGGCACTTGCCGCCCGCGACGGCCGCTCGTCCATGCCAAAGCCCGGACATGTCGAGCGCGACCTCGACGAACTCTGGCGCAACGCGGTTTCGGTCATCGGTCAATGCATCGCCCAGGCGGGGGTCGATGCCGGCGATATCGTCGCCATCGGCTGCGCCGGCCATGGCAACGGGCTCTACGCGCTCGATCGCACGGGTGCACCGCTGATCGGCATCCAGTCGCTCGACACACGCGCGGTCGGTGTCGTTGCCGAATGGGCACAACGGAATGTCGGCGACCGCACCTATGCACACTGCCTGCAACGGCCGTGGGCGGCGCAGACGCCGACCCTGCTTGCCTGGCTCAAGCGCTTTTCTCCGGCGCTGTTCTCTGGGATAGGCACGGTTTTCCTGTGCAAGGATTTCGTCGTCAACCGCCTGACAGGCGCGCGCAGCAGCGATACCTCTGATATGTCGGGTTGCGGCCTGCTGCAGATGCGGGACCGGCGCTACGAGCCGGACCTGCTTGCCGCCTACGGGCTCGGTGATTGCATGGACCTGCTGCCGCCGGTGCTGGAATCGGCCGACATTGCCGGACATATCAGTGAAGAGGTGGCGACCCTGACGGGACTGCGCGCCGGCACGCCCGTCGTGGCCGGCCTGTTCGACGTCGTCGCCAGCGCGGTCGGTTCGGGCGTGACCAGAACCGGTGCCGCCTCGGTCATCGCCGGAACCTGGAGCATCAACCAGGTGATCACCGACGAACCGATCCGCGACCCTTCGATTTTCATGCTGTCGACTTTCGATCGCCAGCGCTATCTGGCGATCGAATCCAGCGCGACCTCGGCCGCCAATCTCGAATGGATCGTTCGCGAATTCCTCGAGCATGGCGGCGAAGCCGGCAAGTCGCCGTTCGAATTGTGCAGCGAACTCGTCGCTTCCGTCGATCCGAACAGCGACATTCCGATCTATCATCCCTTTCTGTATGGCTCGCAACAGAATGGCCATGCGCGCGCCGGCTTCTACGGCATTGCAGGCTGGCACGGCCGAGTTCATCTGCTTCGTGCGCTGTTCGAGGGCGTCGCCTTCGAGCACAAGCGCCATGTCGAGACCTTGCACAAAGCGGGCGCCGACTTCGACGCGGTGGTGCTGTCCGGCGGCGGCTCGCGCAGCACGGTCTGGCCGCAGATATTCGCCGATGTGCTCGGCGTACCCGTTACCGTGGCGCGCAGTCGCGAGACCGGCGCCCTGGGAGCGGCAATTGCGGCGGGCACCGGCGTCGGTATCTTCGCCGACTACAGCACGGGCGCCGCGGCCATGACGGCCGCCGCCCGGCACTTTGTACCCAACGAGGCGGTTGCCGACGCATACGCACGGCGGTATCGACTGTACGGCGAGATCAACCAGGCGATGACCCCGATGTGGGAGCGAATCGCCGCACAGCAGGCACGCACGTGAGCGAAGCTTCACCGTCCCCGTTCGGCGTCTACGACTACGTCATTGTCGGCGCCGGCTCCGCCGGCTGCGTGCTCGCCAATCGGCTCTCCGCCGATCCGCGCAACAGTGTGCTGTTGCTCGAAGCCGGCGGCAGCGACCGCTACCACTGGGTCGATATCCCGATCGGCTACCTCTTCTGCATGGGCAACCCGCGCACCGACTGGATGATGAAGACCGAGCCGGAAGCTGGTCTCAACGGGCGCAGCCTCAACTATCCGCGGGGCAAGGTGCTTGGCGGCTGTTCATCGATCAACGGCATGATCTACATGCGCGGCCAGGCAGCCGACTATGATGGCTGGCGTCAGGCCGGCAATGCCGGCTGGAGCTGGGACGATGTCCTGCCTTATTTCCTCAAATCGGAAGATTATCACGGCGGCAAGAGCACCATGCACGGAAGCGGCGGCGAGTGGCGAGTCGAACGGCAGCGGCTGTCATGGCCGATCCTTGACGCCTTCCGGGACGCGGCCGAGGAACTTGGCATTCCGCGCACCGACGACTTCAACACCGGCACCAATGAAGGCTCGGGTTATTTCGAGGTCAACCAGAGGAACGGCGTGCGCTGGAACACGTCGAAGGCGTTCCTGCGCGGTATTGCGGCGCGCAAGAACCTGCGGGTGGTGCTCGGCGCGGAGACGGAACGGCTCGAATTCGACGGCCGGCGCGTAACCGGACTGGTGTTCCGAAAAGACGGTGGCCTGCACCGCGTGTCAGCCGGCCAGACCATTCTCGCCGCCGGCGCCATCAACTCGCCGAAGCTGCTCGAACTGTCGGGGGTGGGCCGCCCGGACCTGCTTTCGAGCCTTGGCGTGGATGTCCGCCACGCCTTGCCGGGCGTTGGTGAAAATCTGCAGGACCATCTGCAGATCCGCACCGTCTTCAAGGTCGCCAACACCGCGACGCTCAACCAGCGCTACCACAATCTGTTCAGCCGTGCATCGATGGGGCTCGAATACGCGCTCAGGCGCAGCGGGCCGCTGTCGATGGCACCGAGCCAGCTCGGCATCTTCGCCAGGAGTGATCCGCGCCTCGAAACACCTGATCTCGAATACCATGTGCAACCGCTGAGCACCGACCGCCTGGGCGAGCCGCTGCATCGGTTTCCAGCAGTGACAGTATCGGTCTGCAATCTGCGCCCGGAAAGCCGAGGTACGGTGCATGTGGGATCGTCCGACGCGCATGAGGCGGCGAAGATCCGGCCGAACTATCTTTCCACCGAGGGAGACCGCAACGTGGCCATAGCTTCGCTGCGCCATGTCCGCCGCTTGATGAAGGCCCGGGCCGTGGCGCGCTTTGCGCCGGAAGAGATGCTGCCCGGCGCGCAATATGACAGCGACGAAGACCTCATCCGCGAGGCCGGCGATATCGGCACGACGATCTTCCACCCCGTCGGTACCTGCAAGATGGGTTCGGACCCGATGGCGGTGGTCGACGACGGCCTGCGAGTTCACGGGCTTGCTGGCCTGCGCGTGGTCGATGCCTCGATCATGCCGACAATCGTTTCGGGCAACACCAACTCTCCGGTCGTCATGATCGCGGAGAAGGCAGCCGAGATGATCCTGCAAGAGGCCCGCTGACGGCGTCACGCCATGGCGACGCCGCGCGATCGCCTCTTCTCGACGGCCGCGAGCAGGTCAACGAAGGCGCGCACCTTGGCGGGCCGGAACCGGGCCGGTGGAAACACGGCATGGATGCCGCCGGTGGGCAAGGTCCAGTCGGCAAACACCGGCACCAGCCGTCCCTCAGTGATATCGTCGCTGACGCTGTAATCCGGAAACACGCCGAGCCCGATGCCGGCAAGCACGCAAGCCAGGGCAGCCGGGCTCTTGTCGCACATGATGACCGGATTGAGCTCGGTCAGCACCGTTTCACCATCCCTGGAAAACAGCCATTGGCCGATGCCGCGCAGCTGGACGTTGCCGACCCAGGCCAGCGATCTTGCCTGGCGCGGCGTCACGTCAGGCGGCAGGCTTGCCGCGAAGCCAGGGCTCGCCACCACGACCTGCCGTATCGTGCCCAGGCGCCGCGCCTGGTTCGAGGAATCCGTGAGCCAGCCGACACGGATGCCGAGATCGATCTGCTCGTCCACCAGATTGCTCACCGCGTCGTCGAAGATCGCCTCGACGCGCATATGCGGATAGGCCCTGAGATAGGCCGCCATGACCGGGGCCACCATCTTGGTGCCGTAGTCGAGCGGCGCGGTCAATCTCAGCGTTCCACTCGGTTCGACGGTTCCGCGCGAGATTTCGCCATAGGCCGCCTCCGCTTCCCGCAAGATGATCATCGCGCGGTCATAGAACAGGCGGCCCTCCTCGGTCGGCGTGACACGCCGTGTCGTGCGCTGCAACAGCGTTGCGCCCAGTTCCTCCTCAAGCTTGCCGATCTGATGGCTGACCACAGCCTTGGCGACGCCAAGCCGGTCGGCCGCCGCGGTGAACGAGCCGGTTTCCATTACCGTGGTGAAGTAGGCGAGCCGATTGAGGTTCAGAAGTTCGGCCAAGGCGGCACCATTTGTATGATTGGATCAGACAGTTTGTATTATTGAGTGCTATTTTTCGCAAGAACGCCATTTGCCATATATCGGCCAACACGTTCGACAGGCGCAGCAGCCCAATATCCCGAACCAAGCCGGTGTCCCACACCAAGGATGGCAGCGATCATGAGCAGTTCAGAAGTGACCTACCTTTTCGATCCGCTCTGCGGCTGGTGCTATGGCGCCACCCCGATGCTCGACGGACTGTTGGCCAGCGGCCTGCGCGTCGAGCTGCTGCCGACCGGCCTGTTCTCCGGCGCCGGCGCGCGTCCGATGGATGAAGGTTTTGCCGCCCATGCCTGGGCGAACGACCAGCGCATCGGGCGCCTGACCGGACAAGTGTTCACACCGGCCTACCGGCACAATGTCCTTGGCGTCCGCGGAACCCTGCTCGACTCGCATGCCGCTACGCTCGGTATCAGTGCCGCCGGCCTCGAAGATCCCAGCCGCCGGCTTGCCGCACTGAAGACGATCCAGCGGGCCCGCTACGTGGATGGACGCGATGTCGTGACGACCGGCGGTGTGGCCGAGGTGCTCGCCGCCGCCGGCATGGCGGACGCTGCCGAGATGCTCAAGGCGCCGACCGAAACATTGCTGACGGCTTGCCGCGAGATGGTCGGCCGCGGCCGCGCGCTGTTCCAGCGCCTGCATGCCGATGGCGTGCCTTCGCTGGCGGTCATCCGCAACGATGCGCCCCGGCTCATCGGTTCGAACGCACTGTTCGGCAGCTTCGACAATCTCGTCGCCCATATCGCGGCGGCGTGATCCCAGCAAATTTTCAACAAGGGAACTGAAAGACATGGCAAAAGTCGCTCTCATTGGTGCATCCGGCGCAGTCGGTTCGCGCCTTCTCAAAGAACTCTCCGATCGCGGCCACACCGTCACCGGCATTGCGCGCAACCCGGAAAAGATCGCGGCGCTGCCACGCGTGACGGCCAGGAAGGGCGACGTCTTCGACGAGCAGGGTCTTGCCGATCTGATCCGCGGCCATGATGTGGTGATCAGCACGGTGCATTTTCTGGACAGCGACGCCGACACGCTGATTGCCGCTGTGCGGGCCTCCGGCGTGAAGCGCTATCTCATCGTTGGCGGCGCCGGCAGTCTCGAAGTCGCGCCGATACCCCCGAATTCCCTGATATCTACAAGGCCGAAGCGCAGAAAGGCGCCGACTTCCTGGACAAGTTGAAGACGGTCGGCGACCTCGATTGGACGTTCCTGTCGCCATCCGCCATGTTCGTCCCGGGCGAGCGCACCGGAAAATTCCGCCTCGGCAAGGACACGCTTCTCGCCTCGGACAAGGGCAGCAGCATTTCGTTCGAGGACTACGCCATCGTTATGGTCGACGAGATCGAGAAGCCTGCCCATATCCGGCAGCGCTTCACCGTCGGCTATTGATCGAACAGGCGTCGGCCGGGGGTAAATAGAAGCCCGCCGCCGCCAGGCGCGCCAAGGCTTCGCGGACGCCGACGCGCCGGTAGGTCTCGGTGACGAGGCCGTCTTGTCTCAGCGCCTCGCGGCGGCGTTCAACGAAGGCGCGTTCCTCGCTGGTCAGGTCGTGCTCGTGCTTGCGCAGTCATTCCTGATAGGACGGATCGACCTCCTTGATCGGCTTGGCGGCCTACTGAGCTATCCGGCATCCCTGTCTGTCAGCGCGATATGACAGCAACCGGAGCCGTGGCCTGGTGTCCAGGTGACATTGTCGAAACGCACGCCGGTCGCCTCGAACAGGCCGCGGTCAAAGGCGCCGGCGATACGGCAGAGCGTTGCGAGTTTTTCGTCATTAAGCCCAGCCTCGACCCAGGCATCTTTCAGCGGGCAGCGTTTCACCTTGAAGGCGATGCGATCATCGCTGCGTTCGACATCGGTCGGGTACATCAGGCCGCCATCCGGACTGACGGCCAGGAAGGCCTCGCCGATCGCGCGTGCGTCATTAGGGCCGAAGCCGGCGAAGGCGGCTGCGGCCACTTCCTTGCCGCGCTGTTCGATGGCGCGGATCATGACCGCTTCGGCCTTTTCGGCGCCTAGTTCTCCTGTCAACTCGTCGAGGAACAGGCGGTACAGATCGGCTCGGTTGCGAAAGGCGGAATCGAGTTCGCGCGACAGTTTCTCGGCTCTGGCTTCGGGATCGGTCATGATGCGTCCTGTGTGGTCCGGTTCAATCTCGGTGCGGCCGCCACAAGCGCCTTGCCGATGGCCGATTGCGGTGCGCCGATGACGGTTCGGGCATCGCCGCTCTCGGCAATCCGCCCGGCGTCGAGAAGGACGACGCGGTGGGCGATGGCGCTGATAACGCCGAGATCATGTGAAATGAAGAGATAGGCGATCTGTTCCTGGCGTTGCAGGTCAAGCAAAAGGTCGAGGATCTGTCCGCGCACGGAAACGTCGAGCGCCGACACCGCTTCGTCGAGCACGATCAGCGACGGTTTCGTCGCGATGGCGCGCGCAATGGCGACGCGCTGCCGCTGGCCACCGGAGATTTCATGGATGGCGCGGGTGGCGAGGTCGGCCGTCAGCCCGACACGCTCCAGCAAGACGGCGATGCGGCGCGGGCGCTCGGCGCGGGAGGCGATGCCATGGATGCGCAAGGGATCGTCGAGTACGCGTGCCACCGTGGCGCGAGGGTTGAAGGCGGCAAGTGGATCCTGGAACACCATTTGCAGGCGTGCGCGACGCGCTCGTAGCGCCGCGCCAGTCAAAGCCAGGAAATCATTCCCTTCGAAGTCGATGCGGCCAGCGTCCGGCTCGATCAGCCGCAGCACCAGCCGCGCGATGGTCGACTTGCCGCTGCCGGAGGGCCCGGCCAGCGCCAGCGTCTCGCCGGGGTCGATGTGAAAGGAGACATCGTCGATGGCAGCGATGGCCTTTTTGTCGCGACGGTAGCGTTTGGTGAGGTTGGACACGGTCAGCAGGCTCATGCGTGGAGCTCGGCTCGGTTCAGCAACGGCTTGGCGTCGAGGCCGATATGGGCGTCGAGCAGCGCGCGTGTGTAAGCTTGGCCAGGTGCATTGATGATCTGCGCCGTCGTGCCAAGCTCGATCAACTGGCCATAACGGAAAACGGCGATGCGCTCGGCAAGCTCGGCCGCCAGCGCGATGTCGTGGCTGATGAACAGCAGCGTCATGCCGTCCTCGGCCACCAGGCGCCGGATCAAGGCAACGATCTCGGCCTGCACGATGGTATCGAGCGCGCTGGTCGCCTCGTCGGCGATCAGCAATTTCGGACCGGCCGCAATGGCCGCAGCAATCGCCACACGCTGCTTCTGGCCGCCGGAGAGCTGATGTGGGAAGGCGCGCAAGGCGGCATCCGGATCGGGCAGGCGGACACGCTCCAGCAAGTTTTTTGCCTTCGCATACGCTTGTGCCCATGTGAGGCCGAGATGGGTGCGCGCGACTTCGGCGATCTGTTTGCCGATGGTCATGACAGGGTCGAGGCTGGCGGAGGGATCCTGGAAGACGAAGCCGATGTCGCGGCCGAGGAGGGGTATGCAGCTCTGTTTGAAGGGAGACTTTCGGACTTCGCGCTCTACGAGGCCCCCCTCTGTCCTGCCGGACATCTCCCCCTCAAGGGGGGAGATTGTGCCCTTATCTCTGCTTTCGCCAACTACGCTGGCAGTAGGGGAGGAACCGACAGTGGAACTGCCAATCTCCCCCCTTGAGGGGGAGATGTCCGGCAGGACAGAGGGGGGTGCCTTGGCACCCAACGTTGGTGGCATAAACCAATCGATGCGGCCTTCAATCCTGGACGCAGCCGGCAGCAGCGCGGCAATGGCCAGTGCCAGCGTGCTCTTGCCCGAGCCGCTTTCGCCGATGATGGCGAGGCGTTCGCCAGCGGCGATGTCGAGGCTGACGCTCTTCAGTGCCGCCACCTCGCTGCCGTCGCGGCGGTAAGTCACCGTCAAGTCGCGGATCGTAGCCAGGGCGGTCACGAAAGGCCTCTCCTGACTGCCGTCGTCTCGACGATGCCTTCACCAGCGAGATAGACGCCGAGCACGGTCAGAACCAACGCTATGCCCGGAACGATCGACAGGAAGGGTGCGGTGCGCAGGACGGCGCGGCCTTCGGCGATCATGCCGCCCCAGGTGACCCGGTTAGGGTCGCCCAAGCCGAGGAAGGACAAGGCCGCTTCGGTGAGGATCGCGGCGGCGACGATCACCGACGACATCGCCAGCACCGGTGGCAAGGCGTTGGGCAGCACCTCGCGAAAGGCGATCGCCAGCGGGTGCATGCCGATGACCCTGGCCCCGGCGACATAATCGCGTTCGCGAATGGAGAGGACTTCCGCGCGGGCCACTCTGGCAGGTCCGGTCCAGGTGCCGAGCGCGATGGCAATCACGACGATGCCGAGTGACGGTCCGACGACGCTGACGAAGGCCAGCGCCAGCAGGAAACTCGGCACGGTCTGGAAGGCGTCGGTGATGCGCATCAGCACCTCGTCGACGAGGCCGCCGGCAAAGCCGGCCAATGTGCCGACCACCGCGCCGACGACAAGTGCGGCCACTGCTGCCGCGAGCCCGACGGCCAGCGACGTGCGGGCGCCATGAAAAAGCTCGGCCAGCACGTCGCGGCCAAGCCGGTCAGTGCCGAGCGGCAGCGACCAGTCCTGGAAGGGCGGCAGCAGTGCGGGGCCGGCGATGGCTTGGGGATCGCCTGGGAACAGCAGCGACGCCGACAGCGCCATGGCAATCAGCGCCGCGAGGAGGATGGCACCGGCAACCGCCTCAGGCGCGCGCAGAAAGCGGCGGAGCAGGCTCATGCGCGGGCCTCGCTCGCGCCGACGCGCGGATCGAGGAAGGCATAGGCGATGTCGACGAGAAGGTTGATGACAATGACCAGGACGGCGCTGGTGAGGATAATGCCAAGCAGAAGCGGCGTGTCGCGGGAGGCGACTGCCTCCTGCGCCAGCCGGCCGAGGCCGGGCACGGAAAAGACGCTCTCGATGACGACGCTGCCGCCGAGCATCTGCGCCGATTGCAGGCCGAGCATGGTGACCAGCGGCAGTAGTGCGTTGCGGGCGACATGGGCGAGAACGATGCGCCGGCGGGATAGCCCCTTGGCGCGGGCGGCCAGGACGAAATCCTGCCGCCAGACCTCGGCCATGCCGGCGCGCATCATGCGCAGATAAAGCGCCAGATAGATGAAGCCGAGGGCAGAAACCGGCAAGACGAGATGGATGGCGATGTCGGCTGCACGGTCGAGACCCGTCTTGTCCGAGGCCAGGGTTTCGATGCCGCCGATCGGCAGCCAGCGCAGGTCGACGGCAAAGACGACGATCAGCACCAGGCCGAGCCAGAAACCCGGCACGGCATAGAGCGCCAGCGAGCCGATCGACAGGAAGCGATCTCGGAAACTGCCTGGCCGCGCACCGGCATAGATGCCAAGTGCCGAGCCAAGCCCGAAGGAGAGCGCGGTGGCGCTGACCATCAACAGCAGCGTATTGGGCAGGCGTTCGAGGATGACGTCGCGGATCGGTCGGGAGAACGTCACCGACTGGCCGAGATCGAGATGCAGCAGCGCCCAGAGATAGTTGGCGAGCCGCGTCAGCTCCGACTGGTCGAGGCCCCAGCGATGGCGCAACAGCTCGATCATGCCGGCGTCGCCGCCGGTCGACACGATATAGGCATCGACCGCGTCGCCGGGGGCCGCTTCGAGCAGCAGGAAGGTGCCGACGACGACGATCAGCAGCACGAAGATGCTGCCGGCGAGGCGACGGCGAAGGAGGGTTAGGGCGCGGGTCATGGGAGCGTCGAGGGGGCGCGACGATCAAAAGAAAGGTCGCGCGCGTGCACCCCCCTCTGTCCTGCCGGACATCTCCCCCTCAAGGGGGGAGATCGGAAGGCATTTGCGGTTTCGCCAATCTTCGACGTTGCAGGCAAATCAGCCGACGACGCGGCCAGCCAATCTCCCTCCTTGAGGGGGAGATGTCCGGCAGGACAGAGGGGGGCCTCGTAAAACGCAACCCCTACGATCATTCCGCGAACTTTCATCCGCGAAATACTGTCACGATTCCAGATACGTGTCCGCCCAGTTCGACACCGCCCAGCGTGGGTTGTTGGCGATGTTGCCGACCGTGTCGCGGGCGACGCTGATAAAACTCCATTCGGCGACGTTGATCAGCGGCAGGTCGGCGGCCACCTCCTTCTGGAACTCCTTGTAGAGGTCGGTGCGGGCAGTGGTTTCGAGCGTCTCGGATGCCTTGGCGATGAGGGCATCGAGCGCGTCGTTCTTGTAGCCGCCCTGGTTGGAGAACGGCACGCCGTCGGGAATGCCGCTCTGCACCAGGATGGTGGTGGAGATCGCCGGGTCGCCACGGAACACCGGCGGGCCGACGGCGAGGTCGAAGGCGTGATCTGTGTAGACGGCCTTGATGTGGCCGGCCGAGTCGTTGTTGACCAGTTCCGCGTCGATGCCGATGGCGGCCAGCGCCTGGCGCAGATAGTCGCCGAACTGCTTGGTCTCGTTGAAATAGGGCGCGGGCAAAAGCTTCAGCGAGAAGCGGTTGCCGTCGGCGCCTTTCTTGTAGCCGGCCTCGTCGAGCAGCGCGTTGGCCTTGGCGACGTCGAAGGCGTAGGTCGGCACGTCGGCGGTGTAGAATTGCGGATCGTTCTTCGGCACTGGGCCGGTGGCGGCGGCGGCATAGCCGAGGAACACCGTCTTGACGACGAAATCCTTGTCGATGGCATGCGCGATCGCCTGGCGCACTTTCACGTTGGCCAATTCCTTGCGGCGATGGTTGATCTCGACGACGAGCTGATAGGTGAGCCCCTCATAGCCCTTGGAGATCACCTTCAGGCCTGGAACTTTAGCGATGCGGTCCAGATCGGCCAGCGGCACGGCGGAAAAGGCTGCGAGCTGGATCTCTCCAGCCTCCAGCGCGCTCGCCGCGGATGTGCGATCCGGCAGCACCTGGTAGATGATCTCATCGAGATAGGGCTCGTCCTTGCCCCAGTAATCGGTGTTCTTCGTCAGCCGGTAGTACTGGCCGGCCTTGTACTCGCCGAATTTGAACGGCCCGGTGCCGATCGGCGCGTTGTTGGCCGGGTTGTCCTCGATCTTGCCGACCTCGTAGATGTGCTTTGGCACCACGCTGCTCAGCGCCGGCAGCGCGTTGCGGATCAGCTGGAAGGGTGTCGGCTTGGCGAATTTGAATACGGCGGTGAGATCGTCCGGAGTTTCGACGCTGGCCAGATCCTTGAACACGGTGCGGCCAAGATTCTGCAGCGGCTTCCAGATCTGCAGCGCCGAGAAGGCGACGTCGGCCGAGGTGAATGGCTTGCCGTCATGCCACTTGACGCCGTCGCGCAGTTTGAACGTCGCCGAGAGCCCGTCGGCGGCACCTTCCCAGCTCAGCGCCAGCCGTGGCGCGAGCCCGTCCTTGCCGTCGAATGAGGCTTCGGCCAGCGTTTCGACGATCTTGCTGGAGATGAAGAAGACGCCGTTGGAGGCGACAATCGCCGGGTTGAGGTTGCGTGGTTCGGAGTCGGCGGCAAGCACCAGCCGGCCACCCTTCTTCGGCGTCTGCGCCCGGCCTGATATTGGCATGGCGGTGGAAGCCAGCAGCATCGCCGAACCGGCAAGCATCGTGCGTCTCGAAATCGTGAAATCTGACATGATCGAACTCCGTCCTCTCCGCGACCCGACCGGGTGCGCCAATACCCCTCAGACCCGGCAAGTCCGCCGGCATCCTTGCGGCGGCGATTATGGGCCTTGCCGAGGGTTTCGCCAGAGACGGAATTGGCGCATCCTCGCTTGGCTTTGAAATTTTCATCCGCTGGACCAGTTTGGAGGAAGCGGTTCTATCAGACCATTCTGGTAGGACCAGATTGACCTGATATGCGACGGATGACGACGTGGTGACGTCGAGTTGTGCTATTTCGCCTCTTTCTGGATGGACCAGCGCGGGCAAAATGGTGCAGATTTGATCCAAAGCCAACGGATCGGGAGCGGAACAGCCGGCGATCCCAAGCAATTCAGGGAGAGAGAGATGAACATTGCTCCGGGCGGCAAGAATGCGGTCGGCAATATCCCGTTCGACCACGCAAGGGTCGACCGGTTGATGGAGGAGGCCGGCATCGATGTGCTGCTCGCCACCTCCAAGCACAACACGCAGTATCTGCTGGGCGGCTACAAATTCATCTTCTTTGCCGCCATGGATGCGATCGGCCACAGCCGTTACCTGCCGATCGTCGTGTACGAAAAGGGCGGGCCGGACCATGCCGCCTATATCGGCAACCGCATGGAGAGCAGCGAGCATCAGAACAACCCGTTCTGGACGCCGACGCTGCACGCCGCCTGCTGGGGCACGCTCGATGCCGCCAATCTCGCGGTCGAACACCTACGGAAGATCGGCAAGACGGGTGCCCGCATCGGCATCGAGCCCGGCTTCCTGCCGTCGGACGCCTATACGCTGATCCGCAAGGCGTTGCCGGATGCCAAGCTGATCGATGCGACCGACATGCTGGAGCGCATGCGCGCCATCAAGACCGATGCCGAGCTGGAGAAGCTGCGCACGGCCTCTGAACTGATCACCGATTCCATGCTGGCGACCATCGCCTGGGCGCGCGAAGGCACGACCAAGAGCGAGATGATCGAGCGGCTGCGGCGCGAGGAAACCAATCGCGGTGCGCATTTCGAATATTGCCTGCTGACACTGGGCTCCAGCCACAACCGCGCCGCCTCGCCGCAAGCGTGGAAGAAGGGCGAGGTGCTGTCGATCGATTCCGGCGGCAATTTTCTCGGCTATATCGGTGACCTCTGCCGTATGGGCATTCTGGGCGAACCGGATGCCGAACTCGAAGATCTGCTGGCTGAGGTCGAGACGGTGCAGCAGGCAGCCTTTTCAAAGGTCAGGGCAGGCACGCTGGGTGGCGACATGATTTCGCATGCCGAGGGTGTGCTGAAAGCGTCGAAGATCGCGGCCTATACGGATTTTTTCGCCCATGGCATGGGCCTGATCACGCATGAGGCACCGTTCCTGATGACCAACCACCCGGTGACCTATGAGGGCACCTATGCGGCAAAGCCGCTGGAGAAGAACATGGTGCTGTCGGTCGAGACGACCATGCTCCACCCGACGCGCGGCTTCATCAAGCTGGAAGACACGCTGGCGGTTACTGAGGGCGGCTACGCGATGTTCGGCGATCGTGGCAGGGGGTGGAACAGGGGCGCGACCATCTAGCTGCTACTGAAGGGCGCTGCCCCTCACCCGGATTGCCATCCGAATTGAATTGCGAAGAGCAATTCGGGGCAATCCGACCTCTCCCCGAGGGGAGAGGAGGGAGCCGGCGATGATGCTCGTCTCTTCTCCCCTCGGGGAGAAGGTGGCCGCGAAGCGGCCGGATGAGGGGGCCTCCCAGCAAACGCGGGACGGAGGAAAGATCACTGCCCCGCCGGGATCAGCCTGAAATCCGGCAGTTCGCGCAGGACCAGTTCCGGGCCGGCCGGCGAATAGACGACGAAAAGCTGCATCGGCCCGTCACCGGTGTTGAGCGTCGAATGAAAGCGGCTTTCCGGCACGTAGATGGTGCAGCCGGGGCCGACCTTCTCGACCACCGGATTGCCCTTCTCGTCCTCGACCATCTGCTCGCCATGACCTGATATGACGAAGATGATTTCCTCGGCGCCCGGATGGTTGTGACGCGTATGGCCCTTGCCCGATGGCAGGTCGACGACGCCGCCGGAAAAGCGCGTCGCGCCATTGACCTCGGGCGCGACCGTCAGCGCCAGTCTGCCCCAGTCAAAGCCGAAGGCACTGACATCCTTCGGGTAGACAAACACCTTGCTCTTGTCGGTCATCTCATCACCCCTTCTTCTTTCTTCATATTCCCGTCGCCGCCAAGCGTCACGGCCTTGAAATCCGCCGTCTGTCTTGCGATCGCCGCCTCGGCCGGCAGCCGTTCCATCGAGCTGGCGCCATAGAAACCGTGCAGGCCCTTGCAGCGATCGAGGATGTAGCGGGCGTCGTCCGGCATCGAGATCGGCCCGCCATGGCATAGCAGGATGATATCCTTGCGCACCGAGCGGGCCGCGTTGGCGATGGCGTCGATCTCGACGACGCAATCATCAAGCGACTTGGCCGAGGTGGCGCCGATCGAGCCGCCGGTGGTCACGCCCATATGGGCGACGACGATGTCGGCTCCGGCCTTGGTCATGGCGCGGGCCTCGTCCGGGTTGAAAACATAGGGCGTGGTCAGGAGGTCGAGCTTGTGCGCCTCGGCGATCATGTCGACCTCGAGCCCGAAGCCCATGCCGGTCTCCTCGAAGCTTTGCCGCATCTGGCCGTCGAACAGGCCGATAGTCGGAAAATTCTGCACGCCGGAAAAGCCCATGGTCTTCAGCTCGGCCAAGAGCAGCGGCATGATGACGAAGGGATCGGTGCCGTTGACGCCGGCCAGCACCGGCGTCTTCTTGACCACCGGCAGCACCTCGTAGGCCATCTCCTTGACGATCTCGTTGGCATTGCCATAGGCGAGCAGGCCGGCGGCCGAGCCGCGGCCGGCCATGCGGTAGCGGCCGGAATTGTAGATGATGATGAGGTCGATGCCGCCGGCCTCCTCGGCCTTGGCCGACAGGCCTGTGCCGGCGCCGCCGCCGACGATCGGCACGCCCTTGTCGATCATTCCCCTGAATCTCTTCAGTATGTCCTTACGCGGTATGGCGGGCATGACTTGGATCTCACTGTCTGGCGATGTCGAGGAAGGCTGATGTTGCCGCCTTGGCGAATTCAGGGTCGTTGATGTGCAGCGGCAGGCGTGTGACGCGATGCCTGCCATTCGGCTTGATGGTGCGCTCGATGGCTTCGAACAGGACGGCGTCGGCTTCCGGATCAAAGAAGGCGCCGCCTTCGATGTCGAGCGCCGAGACACCCTTTTCAGGGATAAGGAAATGCACCGGCCCCTCGCAGCGGGCGAGCCTGCCGCCGATCCATTCGCCGATCGCGCGGCATTCCTGCGCCGTGGTGCGCATCAACGTGACGTTGGGATTGTGTTCGTAGAACAGTCGACCGCGATAGCGCTCCGGAATGGTCGAAGGCGCCCAGAAATTCACCATGTCGAGCGCACCGACCGAACCGACATAGGGCAGCCTGGTGCGGGCGATCGCTCCGAAACGATCCTCCGTCGCTGGCAGCACGCCGCCAAACAAGAGATCGCAGACTTCCGTGGTGGTGATGTCGACGACGCCGGACAGCAGGTCACTGTCTGCCAGCTTCTCCATGCTGCGGCCGCCGGTGCCGGTGGCGTGGAAGACCATGCAGTCATATCTAGAACGAAGCTGGTCGGCGATGGCGGTCACGCAAGGGGTGGTGACGCCGAACATGGTGAGGCCGATCGACGGCTTGCCGTCGGGCGGTGGCGCCGGCGTTGCCGCCATGCCCGATATCGCCTGGGCGGCATTGTGCAGGATGACGCGGGACAGCCGGTTCAGTCCGGCCATGTCGGTCACCGCAGGCATCATGATGATGTCGGAAACGTCGACGTAAGGCGCAGTATCGCCGGAGGCGAGCGTCGAAACCATGATCTTGGGCAGGCCGAGCGGCAGTGCACGCATGCCCGACGTGATGATCGAGGTGCCGCCGCCGCCGCCAATGCCGGTCATGGCGGCAATATCGTTTCGCGATTGGGCAAAGCGGGCAAAGGCGATGCCCATCGCGGCGACCGCTGCGCCGCGATCATTGCCGCCGAGCACGGCGTCACGGCCGCCGGGATGATGGCCGGCAATTTCCTTTGCGGTGATGTCGACGGGAACTGTTGCTTCGCGTGTTCCGACATCGACGCGGGACACGGCGGCACCGGTGGTGGCGATCGCATCGGCCAGGAAGGCGAGTTCCTCACCCTTGGTGTCGGCGGTGCCCACCGCATAGATGCGCTTCATCGCGTTTCCCCGCCGGCTGTTTGCCCGACCTTCCGGCAAGCGAAGGCCATTGCAAATTTTTGAGACGCGCGTATCGTATTGATATGGATGTCTCACGTCAACAATCCACAGCGAGCGATGACACCGAGCGGGGAGGCGGCCCGACGATAGAGCGCGGGCCGCGCGCGCGCACGAAACGGCTGATGCTGGAGACGGCGACGAGGCTGATGCAGGCGGGCGTCACGCCCTCGGTCAGCGAAGTCGCCGAGGCGGCACAGGTTTCCCGTGCCACCGCCTACCGGTATTTCCCGAGCCAGGCGGCACTGGTGCAAGCGGTAGTCGACGAGGGGCTAGGGCCAATCCTCACCTGGCAATCGACCTCCGCGGATGCGGAGCGCCGGGTCGCCGAGCTGTTCGACACGGCCATGCCGCGCATCGAGGCTTTCGAAGCGACGTTCAAGGCGGCGCTGAAGCTGTCGCTCGATCAGTGGGCGCGGCGGCAGGCCGGCACGCTGGACGGCGAGCCGGCTTTCACGCGTGGTCACCGCATCGACTTGCTGAAAGAGGCGATCGCGCCGCTCAAGGGCCGTTTGCCGCCGCGCGACTTCAAGCGGCTGGCGCAGGCGCTGTCGCTGATGTTCGGCGTCGAGGTGCTGATCGTGCTCAAGGATATCTGGGGACTGGACAGTCGCCGGACGATGTCGGTCGCGCAATGGGCGGCCGGGGCGCTGGTGCGTACGGCGGTCGCGGAATCGATCGGTGAGGGAGACAGCATCGATCCGCGGCAATCGTGAAATAGCTCTATCTGGTTCGACCAGATTTGCATGCCGACTATCGATATTAACCGCAGTGCGGGGTGCCGGGCAATGCCTGTTTGTATCACTGAGTAGGAAAATCTTGGTAAAACAGGCAGATAAAGCCGAAATCCGATAGCAAAGCGCAAGTCGAGCTGCCAAGAAAGGGCTTGACGTGCATGCAAAATTGGTAATACCAGATTAGATCAGAAAAGCGGATCGAAAGTGAGGGCTGCGATCCATTTTCCGGCAGGGCGAGGAGGCCCAGAACCGGAAAGGTGCGATCACGGGAGGGACTACCAGGGCCGGCCCCGTTGCCGGCTCGCATGACAAGGTAGAATGCGCACAAGGGAGGAAATCATTATGCGCAAGTTAGTGACCAGCGTACTTGCTGGTATCGGCTTAACGCTTGCCTGCGGGACATCCGTCTACGCGCAGGAAAAGTCACTCACCATCTTCTGGGCCGAATGGGATCCGGCCAATTATCTGCAGGAACTCGGCAACGAGTACGAGAAAGAAACCGGCGTTAAGATCACTGTGGAGACCACGCCCTGGCCAGACTTCCAGACCAAGGCCTTCACCGAGTTCAACGCCCATGGCGACGCCTATGATATGGTCGTCGGCGACTCGCAATGGCTCGGTGCCGGCTCGACCGGTGGCCATTATGTCGACCTGACCGACTTCTTTAACAAGCACAAGGTCGGCGACGTGATGGCACCGGCGACGGTGAAGTACTACGCCGAATATCCGGGCGGCAGCAGCAAATACTGGGCCATCCCGCTTGAAGGCGACGCCGTCGGCTGGTCCTATCGCAAGGACTGGTTCGAGGATCCGAAGGAAAAGGAAGCCTTCAAGGCCAAGTATGGTTACGATCTCGACGTGCCGAAGGATTTCAAGGCGCTGCGCGACATCGCCGAGTTCTTCTACCGGCCGGACCAGAAGAAATACGGCATCGCCATCTATACCGACAATTCCTACGACGCGATGGCGATGGGCTTCGAGAACGCGCTGTTCTCCTACGGTGGCGAACTGGGTGATTATTCGACCTACAAGGTCGATGGCTTCATCAACTCCGACAAGGCGGTCGCAGCGCTCGACGCCTACAAGGAGCTTTACAAGTTCACGCCTCCAGGCTGGGCCAAGTCGTTCTTCGTCGAAGACAACCAGGCGATCACCGAAGGCCTGGCCGCGATGAGCATGAACTACTTTGCGTTCTTCCCGTCGCTGATCAACGAAGCGTCGAACCCGAACGCCAAGAACACCGGCTTCTTCGCCAATCCTCCTGGCCCGAACGGCGACCAGTTCGCCGCACTCGGTGGGCAAGGCATCTCGATCGTGTCCTACTCGCAGAAGCAGGAAGAGGCGACGAAGTTCCTTGAATGGTTCATCAAGGACGAGACCCAGAAGAAGTGGGCGGCACTTGGCGGTTATACCTGCAGTGCTGCCGTGCTGAAGTCGCCTGAATTCCAGAACGCTACACCCTACAACAAGGCCTTCTACGAGACCATGTTCAAGGTGAAGGATTTCTGGGCGGTGCCGGAATATGCCGAACTGCTGCAGCAGCTCAACCAGCGCGTCTATCCCTACATGATCGGCGGCGAAGGCACCGCCAAGGAAACGCTGGACGCTTTGGCGTCCGACTGGAACGCGACTTTCAAGAAGTACGGCCGCGGTCAGTAACTATCATAGCTCACGGAGGGGGCGTTGGTGCCTCCTCCGTTTCCTTTTCTGCAAACGGGAGCAGGGTCTTGGCGACCACGATGATCACAACGCTCGACAGGTCTTCAAGGGCGGCCGTGCGCGGCCTCAGCGACATTTCGATCCGCAACCTCTTCATCATTCCGACGGTCCTGTTCCTGATCGTCTTCAACATCTTTCCGCTGATCTACTCGCTCGGCTATTCCTTCACCGACTTTCGCGCGTCTACCAATGCGCCGGCGAATTTCGTCGGGCTGCAGAATTATCGCGATCTGCTCAACGATCCCTATGTCTGGTCCAACTTCGCCATCACCGCGAAGTACGTCATCATCTCGGTCGCTGGGCAGCTGTTCGTCGGCTTCGGCGTGGCGATGCTGCTCAATCGCGACATTCCGCTGAAGGGACTGCTGACGACGCTGCTGCTCTTGCCGATGATGCTGTCGATGGCCGTCGTTGGCCTGTTCTGGAAGCTGCTCTATGATCCTTCCTTCGGCATCATCAACTATGCGCTCGGCCTCGGCACCTTCGAATGGCTGTCGGACCCGAAGATGGCGCTCTACGCCGTTGCGCTGACCGACATCTGGATGTGGTCACCCTTCGTCATGCTGTTGTCGCTGGCCGGCCTGTCGGCGGTGCCGAAGCATCTCTACGAAGCCGCCGCGATCGATCGCGCCGGACCGTTCTACACCTTCTTTCGCATCACGCTGCCGCTGGTCGCGCCGATCCTGATGATCGCGGTCATCTTCCGCACCATGGAGGCATTCAAGACCTTCGATCTCGCCTACATCCTGACCAGTCAGCCGACGGCCGAATTGATTTCGATCCGGCTTTACAAGATGGCATTCCAGGAATGGCAGACCGGGCGCTCCTGCGCGCTCGCCTACATCGTGCTGATCATGGTGCTGGCCATCACCAACATCTATGTCAAATACCTCAACAAGGTGAAGGAGCGCTGAGATGGCTGCCGTCCGCACTTCTTCCGAAATCGGCTTCAACCGTGTCGCCATCGTCGCCGTCCTGTTGGTGACGATCATCTTCCTGGCGCCGATCTACTGGATTGCCTCGACGGCTTTCAAGCCGCGCAATCTGGCCACAACCATTCCGCCGACGGTCGTCTTCCAGCCGGAAATTTCGCCCTTCGTCAAGCTGTTCGCCAAGCGCTCTCAGATGCGTAATCCGGCGTCGCCGGAAGAGTATGCCGCCGCCCCGTGGTGGGAGCGTGTCGTTTTCGACGGTGGCGAGAAGATCGTGCGCGACGGCAAAGGCCAGGTGCAGTGGTCGGGATATCCGAGCCGCTTCCTGAACTCGTTGATCGTGGCCATAACCTCGACGGTGCTGGCGGTCGGCATGGGCACCTTCACCGCCTACGGCTTCTCGCGCTTCAAGGTGAAAGGGGAGGCGGACCTGCTCTTCTTCATCCTGTCGACGCGGATGCTCCCGCCGGTGGTCGTCGCTATTCCAATGTTCCTGATGTACCGGGTGGTCGGGCTCAACGATACCCATGTCGGCCTGATCATTCTCTACACCGCCTTCAACCTGTCCTTCTCGGTGTGGCTGATGAAGGGCTTCATGGATGAGATTCCGAAAGAGTATGAAGAGGCAGCCCTCGTCGATGGGTACACGCGCATGGAGGCATTCTTCAAGATCGTACTGCCCGAGGCCGCGACCGGCATCGCCGCTACCGCCGTCTTCTGCTTCATCACGGCATGGAACGAATATGCCTTCGCACTGATCATGACCAGCCGCCGTGCCCAGACAGCACCGCCGTTCATCCCCAGCCAGGTCGGCTCCGGTCTGCCGGACTGGTCGGTGATTGCCGCTGGAACCTTCCTGTTCCTGCTGCCGGTCGCCATCTTCACCTTCCTGCTCCGCAACCATCTGTTGCGCGGCATGTCCTTCGGAGCGATCCGTAAATGAGCTTTCGCGCCATCAATCAGAAATATCTGGAGCCCGGCAGCCAGGTGCTGATGGTGCTCGGCATCATCGCTCTATGCCAACCCTGGAACATGCTGTTGCACACCTATGGCCTGACCATCATCCTGATCGGGCTGATCGGCTTCAACGTCACGTCGAAGATCGCGCCGGAAGAAGAGGCCGGCACCGGCCAGGTGCGAAATCCGGGAGCACAGCATTGACCCAGATCGAGCTTCGCGGCGTCCAGAAATTCTTCGGCGCCGTCCAGGTCATCAAGGACCTGAACCTGAAGATCAACGACAACGAGTTCATCGTTCTGCTCGGCCAGTCGGGCTGCGGCAAGACGACGACGCTGCGTGCCATTGCCGGGCTGGAGACGATCGACGAGGGCGATATCCTCATCGACGGCAAGCCGATCCAGCATTTGAAGGCCGCCGACCGTGACATCGCCATGGTCTTCCAGTCGTTCTCGCTCTACCCGCATATGAGCGTCTACGAGAACATTGCCTTCCCGTTGCGCGCTACGCGCAAGAGCAAGGCGGAGATCGACGGCGAGGTTCGTTCCGTCGCCAAGACCCTGCAGATCTTGGATCTACTCGACAAGAAGCCGTCGGCGCTTTCGGGCGGGGACATGCAGCGTGTGGCCATCGGCCGAGCGCTGGTGCGGCGGCCGAAGGCGATGCTGATGGACGAACCGATCGGCGCCCTCGACGCCAAGCTGCGCGAGGAGATGCGCGCCGAGATCAAGCGGCTGCACATCAAGCAGGGCTCGACCACCATCTATGTCACGCACGACCAGATCGAGGCGATGAGCCTCGCCGACCGCATCGTCATCATGCATGAAGGCGTGCTGCAGCAGGTCGGCTCGCCGGACGAGGTCTATTCGCACCCGGCAAACCTGTTCGTGGCGCAATTCGTCGGCAGTCCGGTGATGAATGTCGCCGATGCGGCGGTGGCAGAGACTGCATCCTCGGTCTCGGTGACGGTCGGTGGGGCTGCCGCCGGCTTCGAGTTTCCGCGGGCGCTGCTGTCGAAGCTCAACGACCATGCCGGCGGCCAGCTGGCGCTCGGCATCCGGCCGGAAGGCGTCCTCATCCGCCGCGATGCGGCCGAGGGGTTCCTGCCGGTCGAGACGCAGATCGTCGAGCCGCTCGGCTCCTTCGACATCGTCGACCTCAAGGTCGGCTCCAAGATGCTGCGCGCACGTACCAAGAGCGGCTTCGTCAGCGGGCCCGGCGAGAAGGTGTTCGCCAGGATCGATCCGGCCCAGGCGCATTTCTTCGACACGGCAAGCGGCAAGTCGCTGGAAGTGAGATTGTGATGGCCCATATCCAGCTCAAGAATATCTCAAAGACCTTCGGCAACCACACCGCCTTGACCGGGCTCGATCTCGACATCGCCGATGGCGAGTTCTTCGTACTGCTCGGCGAAACCGGCGCCGGCAAGACGACGACGCTGCGGCTGATCGCCGGGCTGGAAAAGCCGAGCGAAGGCCAGGTGTTCATCGACGGTGTCGACGTTGCCGACTGGGGTGCGGCTGAGCGCGACGTGGCGCTGGTGCTGCAGCAATACTCGCTCTATCCGCGCTATACGGTGCGCGAGAATCTCGAATTCCCGCTGAAGCCGAAGATCCGCCGGCTGCCCGATGCCGAGATCAAGGATCGCGTCGACCGTGCCGCCCGCACGCTGCGGATCGAGCATCTGCTTGACCGCAAGACCGACCGTCTTTCCGGCGGCGAGATGCAGCGCGTATCGATCGGCCGCGCCATCGTGCGCAAGCCGCGTGTGTTCCTGATGGACGAGCCGCTGTCGGCGCTCGACGCCAAGCTGCGCGAGGCGTTGCGCACGGAACTGAAGAACCTGCAGATGCAGCTCGGCGCCACCTTCCTGTTCGTCACCCACGACCAGATCGAGGCGATGTCGATGGGCGACAAAGTCGGCGTGCTCAACCATGGCCGCATCGTCCAGACCGGCACACCGCACGAGATCTACAACAATCCGCGCGACACCTATGTGGCGAGCTTCGTCGGTTCACCGCCGATGAACCTCATCGACGGCAAGCTTGTGAATGGCCGCGCGGTGATGGCGTCGCTGAACTTCGAACTGCCTTTTTCGGGGGGTGCCAAGACTTTTGGGGGGCTAAAGACGGGTGCGGCAACCGATGGTCGCCCGCTCGTCTTCGGCATTCGTCCCGAGGACGTCTATCTCGAGAGCGGCGCGCCGGTCGAGGCGCGTGTCCACGACGTCGAGAACCATGGCGTCGAAAAGATCCTGACGCTGCGCGTCGGCGACGCGACACTGCGTGCCACCGTGCCGGCCAGGACCGACGTCGCCATCGAGCAGGCGGTGCGCTTTGCCTGGAACCCCGACAAGGTGGTGCTGTTCGACAAGGGCAGCGGCGTCAGCTTGCGGCACGCCTCATAGACTGCCTATTTCTGGAAGTAGGTTTCGTAGGGCGTGTCGTTGATCAGCAGGATCACGCATTCCGTGTCGGAGACGCAGGCGTCGTCATGCATCTCATTGGCTTTCTGGGTCCAGTAGGATCCAGGGGGCAGTTCGACCTTGGTCGCCTCGCCGCCATCCATCTGCCAATGCGCCCACAGCCCCTTTATGACCACCGCGCGATAATCCGCGGTGTGCGCATGGACCGGTGCACGCCAGTTGCCGGGAACCTTCAGCAACGTGCCTGCCGGACCCTTGGCCCGCTCGCCCCACAATGGGCCAAGACGATGCGGCTGGTCGGGTACTTCCGCCACATAGGGAATCTTGTCGGCCGGCAGGTAGCTGTCCTCAAGAGCAAAGGCGCGCCCGGGAACCGCAAGCATGACGGCGAATGCGATGATCTTCAGGTGACTTGGCATTGGTTCTCCTCTTCGGACCGACTGGCCGCCGGCCTCTTGCTGCTTGGCTCTGGCAAGCTATTGCACGCGCCCGGCACCCCGGCTGGCGAAGACAGCCAGGCGTCAGCTCGGGGCAACGAACTCGGGTCAACGGGTTCCTTCGGAGCCTTCACCGGCGCGTTGGCTGACGGAGCATCAAACGAAAAACCCGCCTGTGCGGCGGGTCACTGGCGCAAATCAGCACCATGGACGAATATATACCATAGCTGAGGGCACGAAGTCAAGAAAAAATTCCTATCATGAAAAGCTGCCAGCACAAAAGCTGCCGGCACCGCCGAACTGGCTGTCGCCTTTGTTAAGCTGAGTTCGGAACCCTTTGCGTCAGCCGGCCTGGCAGATATCAGCCTGTTCCTCGGCGCGTAGGTGGCTGGGCGCCGAGCCGATGACGCGCTTGAAGGCACGGCTGAAGGCGGCATCCGATTCATAGCCGAGACGCGCGGCAACGACGGAGATCTTCATCCTGTCGCGGACCAGCCACTGCCTCGCCTGATGCATTCTGACCTGGGTGACATATTTCGCCGGCGTTTCGCCGACGATGGTGGCGAAGCGCTCGGCAAATCCCGATCGCGAGGCGCCCATCATCCGGGCCAGCGACTCCACCGTCCAGTCGTGGTTCGGCTCAAGATGGATGGCGGCCAGCACGCGGCCGATTTCGCGGTCCCTGACCGCGGCGATCCAGCCGGACGAGTCGCCGCAGCCGCGTTCGACCCATGAGCGTATGACGGTGGCGGCAAGCACGTCCGCCAGCCGCGCCAGTATGCCGCCGGAGCCGACACGCTCCATCGTCACTTCACGCGCCATCGACTCCAGCAGATGCGGAATGCCAGGCTCGTAGGCCTCCAGTTCATGCGTGCGCATCACATCCGGCATCATGCCGAGCAGGGGATGCAGGCCGTCGAGATTGAAGTACATGCTGGCGCAAAACAGCAGGGTTCCCGGCCGGCAACATTCCGACATGCCTTCGTTCGACATGCAGTAGACGTCCTTGCAGACTTCCTCGACTTCGTAGCCGTGGATCGGCCAGGCCTGAGCGCCGGGCTCGCTGGCCAGCACGTGTGCCGCACCGCGCGGCAGCAGCACCGCGTCGCCGGCCTTAAGCTCTACCCACTCGCCGGACGGCTGCTTTAGCCAGCAGCCTTTTCGGCCGATGAAATGAAACCGCGCCGCCGGCTGGGCTGGGAACTGGATACCCCAGGCTCCTTAAGTTCGAAGCGGCCATACTCGACGCCATCGAGCCGCAAGCCGCGCAAGATGTCCGTCAACGGGTCGCCGGTGATTGGAATTTTGGACGAATGGTCAAACATGATGGGGTTTCTAGCATGGAAACTCCAGGTGGTCACTCCCTATGTTGCGTTGCAGCCAAATGCTGCGCTGCAAACAAATCGGAGACTGACATGGCCGAACCCGCGACAGGCGTCATCGACGCCACACTTTTGAACCCTGCAGACTCCGACGAACGAGCCGAACCGGCCTGGGGTGCCGTGGTCTCGCTGGCACTAGGCGTTTTTGGGCTCGTCACCGCGGAATTCTTGCCCGCCAGCCTGCTGACGCCGATGGCGCGCGACCTCGGCGTCAGCGAAGGCGTGGCCGGACAAGCGGTGACGGCAACCGCGATCGTCGGTGCCATTGCCGCACCAACGATGGCCATCATCACCAGACGCATGGACCGCAGGCTGGTGATGTGGATGCTGACGGTGTTCCTGATCGTTTCCAACCTTCTGGCCACTTTTGCCACTTCGCTGCCCGTGCTTCTGCTTGCCCGCATCGTGCTCGGCGTTGCGCTCGGCGGCTTCTGGGCAATGTCGGCCGCCATGGCGCTGAGATTGGTGCCGATGCGGCTGATGCCGCGAGCCATGTCGATCATCCTGACCGGCGTTTCGCTGGCGACCGTCTGCGCGGCGCCGGTCGGCGCCTATGTCGGTGATATCTGGGGCTGGCGCACGGCCTTCATGATCGCGACCCTTGTTGCCGCCTTGGCGCTGCTGGTGCAACTGGCCACCATTCCGAAATTGCCGCCCGTGGGCGTAGCGAGCTTCCGCACCTTGCTGGGCGTGCTGGAGCGCCCCTCCATCAGGATCGCACTGCTCGTCGTGCTGCTGGTCGCCTCGGGACACTTTGCCGGCTTCACCTATGTCCGTCCCTTCCTCGAGAAGGTGCCCGTGCTCGACATCGAGACGATCTCGCTGGTGCTGCTGGCCTACGGCATTGGCGGCTTCTTCGGCAATGTCGCCGGTGGCATTCTGGCCGAACGCAACCTCAAGGCAGCCGTCGCCCTGGCGCCCTTGCTGATTGCGCTGGCCGCCGCCTCGATGCTGGTTTTCGGAGCTTCGCCCACAATCGCCGCCGCCGCCGTTGCGCTCTGGGGCTTTGCCTTCGGCGCGGTTCCGGTGGGGCTGCAGAGCTGGCTGGTGCGGGCCGCGCCCGACCAGGCCGAAAGCGCCGGTGGGCTGATGGTGGCGACGTTCCAGGTGGCGATAGCGCTCGGCGCCGTCTTCGGCGGCCTGCTGGTCGATCATACCGGTGTCGCCAGCGCCTTCGCCTATTGCGGCGCGGCGACATTGCTGGCGGCCATCGTGGTGTTCCTGCGCGGCCCGAAGCGGGCCGAGTAGCCTGCCCATTGGCAGGACTAAGCTTCCCCTGACACAGCGCATCGGCCCGGGAACCGTCACGGTTTTCGGGCCGCTGCCGCTATGATGGCAGTGATGAAGCTGCCCTCGACATAGGCCACTATCGGCCGGCTCAGGCGGCGCGCCCGTCGAAGTCGAAAATCGCCAAGGTGGACGGGTCGAGATCCGTAACGCAATTGATGTTGATGTAGGCACTGCGCTCGCTGCCTTCGCGAACATCCTCCGCGAAGGGGTGGATGCCGCAAGCCCGGCAGAAGCGGTGCGCGATGGCATGGGTGCCGAATGTGTAAGTGCCGAGATCGTCGCCCCAGGCCAGAACCTGCAAGGTCCCGTGCGGGATGGCAAACAACAGCGCGCCCTTGCGCGAGCATATCGAGCAATTGCACCGCACGGCGCCGGTCAGTTCGGCCTTGAACTCGAAGGCGACCTTGCCGCAGTGGCAGCTGCCTTTGTAGAGCATCGGATTTTCCTCGTATTCGACAGGGTGCAAAACCGCATGCGCCGGGTTAAGTCTCGGCAAGCCATGTCCCAAGGACGTTCAAGGCGTCTGGAGTCCGACACCGAAAATGCAATCAGTCCGTGATCGTCTGGAAATCATCCTTGCGCGCCTTGCCGCCCGTGCCGGTGAAGAGCGCGTGTTCACGAAGCTCTATACCGAAGCCGCACGGGCCGCGGCTGATGCCAGCGATGCCCGCAAGCGGGCAGGGGTGAAGCTCGGACCACTCGACGGCACCATTGTTTCGATCAAGGATCTGTTCGATGTCACCGGCGAGGCGACCACGGCCGGCTCGCTGATGCGCAAGACCGCCGCGCCCGCCCCGGACGATGCCGTCATTGTCAGTCGGCTGCGGCAGGCTGGCGCGGTCATCATCGGCAAGACCAACATGACCGAATTCGCCTTCACCGCGATCGGCGACAACCAGCATTTTGGCACGCCCGGCAACGCCGCCGACGCCATTCGCATTCCGGGCGGCTCATCTTCTGGCGCCGGCGTTTCGGTCGGCGAGGCGACGAGCGAAATATCCATCGGTTCCGATACCGGCGGTTCGATACGCATTCCGGCTTCGCTCAATGGCGTCGTCGGCTTCAAGCCGACAGCGCGACGTGTGCCGCTCGCCGGCGCGTTCCCACTGTCCGCCACGCTGGACTCTATCGGGCCGCTTGCCCGGACCGTCGCCCAGTGTGCCGTTGCCGACGCTGTGATGGCCGGCGAGGTGCCGACCGCGCTGGCGCCGATTGCGCTTGCAGGGCTTCGAATTGGCATCCCGCGCGGTGTTCTTTTCGAGGAGACGGAAGGTGAGGTGGCGACCGCGTTCGACCATTGCCTTGGCAAGATCGAGCAGGCAGGCGCGCGGGTCGCGGACCTGCCGATCGACGATCTGCTTGGAGAGATGCGCGCGGCCACCAAGCGCGGTTCGATCGCGGCGATGGAGGGCGCGGAAGTGCATGCCGACTGGCTGGCGACGGGAGCCTCGGTGCCGGTCGACCCGCACGTCAGTGGGCCTTTGGCGCGTGCAGCAATGCTGCCGACCCCGGTCTATATCAGGGCGATACGCCGCCGTGCAGCACTCGCTGCCGCCATGGATGAGCGGCTGGCATCGGTCGATGTACTGGCCTTGCCGACCATACCTGTGATGGCGCCGACCATTGTTTCGCTGACTGAAGACGCCGAGTTGCGCGACCGCATCGAAGGCCTGCTGCTGCGCAACACGCAGGTCGCCAACCAGTTCGACCAATGTGCGATCTCGCTGCCGATGCCAGGCACTACGCTGCCTGCCGGATTGATGCTGGTGGCGCGCAACGGGCATGACCGGCGCCTGCTGCGGATTGCTGCTGAAATTGAGTCGCTGCTTGGCTCGTGACCGGGGCTGGACCGACGATCAGTGCGACGAACAGTGCCTGCGTTCGCTATCCTTGGCGGTCCGTACGATGCGGGTCGCGACCAGCCAGGGAAGGTTGTATTCCTTGCCGGTGATGGTCTGGGTGCGGTGCTCGATCGATCCCCTGACAACGATCTTTCCGGCATAAAGCGCGTCGGAAAGATCCGTTATCGCCTTGTCGGCTTGGGGCAATCCACTGGGGTCGATCGACACGCCCTTGATGATCGTGCCGGTGCCAAGGTCGAGCGCGCTGCTCGATGGGCACGGCGCCTTGAAGCAGCGCAGCCCGTTGTCGCAATAGACGTAGCTGCTCGGGGCCTCGGCGAATGACGGCAAGGCGCAGAGCGAAGATGCGGCAACAGTCAGACATTTGAGGCGAAGACCGAACATGGTGCTCAACGTCGCGGAGAATTGGGGCGAAACCGCGATGCTTTAGCTATCGGCCGGAAACCGCCGCCGGTAGTGATCGACCACTTCGGGATTGCGCAGGTTGACCGGCAGTTTGCCCGCCAGCACGAGCAGGGCCTCGCCTGCCGCGCCAACGCCCATGCGCATCATCGATTCCTCGGTGATGCCGGCCATGTGCGGGGTGATGATGACATTGTCGAAGCCGAAATAGGGATGATTTGACGGCAGCGGCTGGGTCGAAAACACATCGAGCGCGGCACCGCCAATCCGCCGCTTCCGCAAGGCTTCGATCAGTGCGTCGTCGTCGACGACCGGCCCGCGCGACACGTTGATCAGCAACGCATGCGGCTTCATGCGCGCGATCCGCTCGCGGTTGATCAAGCCGCGCGTCTCCGGTGTCAGCGGGCAGCACAGAACGATGATGTCGCTCTGCTCGACCAGGGCGTCGATCGACAGGAAGCCGACCTTCTCCGGTGCCGGCTGCATGCTGCGTGTGGTTGCCACCACCTTCAGGTCGAAGCCATGCGCAGCGATATGGCCGACAGCCTGGCCAACGGCACCGAGGCCGACGATGCCGATCGTCTTGCCGGCAAGCTCGCTGTTGGCGTTGGCGTGCTCGCGGCCGGCGAGCCAGCCTTTTGCCCGCAAGTCACGGTCGACGACGCGGAAGTTGCGCAGCAGGGCAAGGGCCGCGAACATGACGTGTTCCGCCACCGAGCGCGCATTGACCGCCGGGACATTGGCCACCAGCACGCCGGCGGCGGTCGCCGCCTCCATCGGGATCATGTCGAGTCCGGCGCCATGGCGGATGGCCGCCCGCAGTTTCGCGGCACCCTCGAACAGCGCCGGCGGCAGCGGCGCGCGGACGATGACCATGTCGGCGTTCCTCGCCTCGGCGGCCAGCGTGGCCGGATCGATGGCGGAAGCGACGACGAGTTCGCCGGCGCCGGCCAGCATGGCCGAGGCGCGCGGATGTAGCGGGTGTGTCGTGAGGATACGGGCCATGTCGGTCAGGCTTTTTCGAGCGCCGGGCTTTGCGGTTCCTCGCCATGGCCTTCGATCAGGCCCTTCCAGTAGCTCTCGGCACCTTGCAGATGAGCGCTCATCAGCGCCTGGGCGAGATTGCCGTCGCGGCGCAGCAGCGCCTCATAGATCTGGATGTGCTCGGCATGCGAGCGCACATTGCGCTCCGGGTCGTTGAAATAGATGGGCAGCCGCTGTTCGCCCATCATGTAATAGACGCTGCAGACATTGTGGAAGACGCTGTTTTTGGTGGCGCGTACGATCTCGAGGTGGAATTCGCGGTCCTCCCTGGCCAGGCCTTCGCCCGCCGCGATGCGCTCTTCCGAAGCTTTCAGGATTTCGCGCAGCCGCTCGAAATTCTCCTCGGTGGCGCGCGAACAGGCAAGCTCGGCTGCCTTGATCTCGTGGATCTTGCGCAGTTCGACCGTCTCGTAGATCTGGATCGGGTCGAGCGGGAGGCCCGCGCGGGCAAAAAGCGCCATGGCTTCCACGCTGGCCTGCTTGGTGTCGATGTAGATGCCCGACTTGGCACGGCGTTCGACGATGCGCATGGCCTCGAGGATGGCGAGCGCCTCGCGAAGCTGGCCGCGACTGACGCCGAAATGTTCCGCCAGTTCGCGTTCCGACGGCGTTCGGCCGGTCTCCTTGTCCGAATGGGAGAACAGGTAGGCGGCGAGTTCCGCGAGAAGGTTCTTTTCTTTCATCGTCAACCGCGTTGCACGTGCGCCTCTAGGAACCGCTCCGAAATGGTGAATCCCAGACCCGGTCTTTCGGGGATCGCTATCATACCGTCCCTGGCTTCGACAGTCTCCTCAACCAGATCGTGGATCATCGGGTTGGCGCCGAGCGAATATTCGACGGTAAAACTCGACGGCGAGGCAGCGCAGACATGCAAGCCGGCGAAGAAACAGGGCGCGCCGGCCCACAGATGCGGCGCAAAGCGCAGGTTGAAGGCGCTGGCGATGGTGCCGATCTTCATCGCCTCGCTGATGCCGCCGCAGAAGGCCGGATCGGGCTGGAAGATGTCGGCCGCCTTGAGCACGGCGAGGTCGCGGAAGGCATAGCGTGTCGCCTCGCTTTCGCCGGCGGCGATCGGGACGGCGCCTGATGCCCGCACTTCAGCCATGCCGGGCTTGTCGTCGGCGACAACAGGCTCCTCGAACCAAGCGAGATCGAGGTCGTTGACGAGGTGGATGAAGCGCTTAGCCTCGGCCACCGTATAGGTGCCGTGCGCGTCGACCATCAACTCGACATCGGGGCCGAGCGCCTGCCGTGCGGCGCGCACGCGGGTGGCGGAAATGTGTGCCGCGCCGTCCATGGCGCCAACCCGCATCTTCAGCGCCTTGAAACCGCCCTTGGCGATATAGGATTTCAACTGCTCGCCGATAGCGTCGGCGGCAGCCCAGCCGCCGGAGGCATAGGCCGGCATGCGATCGAGCTTGCGGCCACCGAGAAGCCGCCAGACCGGCACGCCAAGCGATTTGCCCAGGATGTCCCACAGGGCGATGTCGACGGCGCTGATGGCGGCGATGCTCATGCCGCGCCGCGCCAGCTGCGGCATAGCGTGGCCGGTGCGCGCGGCGCTGTCGTGACGCACGCCATTGTAGAGCATCTCCCAGATGACGCCAATGTCGGCCGGATCGCGGCCGATCAGCTGCGGTCCGACCTCATGGTTCAGCATGTGGACGAGTGCGCCGTAGCTGCCGGCACTGCCGGCGGCGTTCTTGCCTTCGCCCCAGCCAACCAGCCCGTCATCGGTTTCGATGCGCAGGATGGCGGCGTCGAAGGTTGTCACCTGGCCGAAATCGCTGCGGTGTTGCCGAGCGGCTTCGATCGGGATGCGGACCCACCAGGCTTGGACGGTCTTGATGCGCATATTCTTCCCCAGCCCTGCCGCCGGTCAGGGCGAAAGAGCAATTTTCCAGAGGCAGTCGGCTACTTGATCAGCGGCAGCAACGTTTCGGCGGTGATGCGCATCTGGTCGGTGTAGAACTTTTCCGTCAGCACGCTGGAGCCGTGGTCCTGGATGAACTTCAGCTGCTCGGGCGAGATATCGACCGGGTGGCGCTCGACCATATCGGGATAAGGGGCGGCCGGCGTCCGGTCGACGGGCGCAACGAACTCGTTGGTCAGCGCGCCGTCGTAACCGATCTCTCTCAGCGTGGCGACGATCTTCGGCCAGTCGATCTGGCCAAGGCCGGCGGCAAAGCGGTTGTTGTCGGCGACATGGAAGTCGAACAGGCGCTTGCCGACCTGGCGGATCGCGTCGTGAACGTTAAACTCCTCCATGTGGATGTGGTAGGCGTCGAGGCAGACGCCGCATTCGGGGCTGACCGCGTCGGCCAGCGCGAGCGCCTGAGCGCCGCGATTGAACAGATAGGTTTCGAAGCGGTTGAGCGGTTCGACCGCAATCTTGACGCCGACCTTCTTGGCGTGGGTGAAGCATTCACGGGTGGCGTCGACAACCCACTTCCATTCCTCTTCCTCGGTGCCGTCGGGCACGACCTTGCCGACCGTTGCCGGCACCAGCGTGATGATCTCGCCATCGAGTTCGCTGACCATGGTCAGCACGTCCTTGACATACTGAACGGAGCGCTCGCGCTGGCCCTGGTTCCTGGCGGCAAGGTTGCGCTCGCCCAGCATCAAGGTCACCGCACCCCAGCAGCGGATGCCATGCTCCTTCAGCAGCGCCCGTGTCTCCTTGGTCTTGTACTGTTCGGGCTCGCCGGAAATCTCGATCGACTCATAGCCGAATTTCTTGATGCGCTTGAGCGTCGTCTCCAAGGGTTCCGCGCGCATCCAGTTGTGCGTCGAAAGATGCATGGTCTGTCCTTCCCAATTCGTCTCTACGGCATGCACCGCCGAAAGGCGACGCAAGGGTTCCTCCCCAAGGCATCCCCAGCCTTTTCTTGCAAACTGGTTCGACCAATTGGGCCTTAAGGGAGGTCTACAGCAAATTCTTCTGGACGGCAAGAAGCGCGGGAAGGCTACTTCCGGTGTGGATTATTTCATTGATTATATTGATGTATATACCTGCGTTTCGCCTGTCCAAAGGGCTCTGGCAGTGCATTGCGAGGCTTGACCAAATTCCCTCATTTGGTAATACCAGAATAGCGGCGCACACGATGCGCCCGATGTGAAGAGACCAAAGTGGCTGGCCCTGCTTCCAATCGGCGCTATGCTCGGTCGCGAGAGAAAATGAGGGAGGATGCCGATGCCGACGACAATGAAGGGCCCTGGACTGTTTCTGGCGCAGTTCGCGGGCGATGCCGCGCCGTTCAACTCGCTGGCGTCGATCACCAAATGGGCGGCCGGTCTCGGCTACAAGGGCGTGCAAATCCCGACCTGGGACGCGCGGTTGTTCGATCTCAAGAAGGCGGCCTCTTCCAAGGCCTATTGCGACGAAGTGAAGGGCATCTGCGCGGATGCCGGTGTCGAGATCACCGAACTGTCGACGCATCTGCAGGGCCAATTGGTGGCGGTGCATCCGGCCTATGACGCGCAGTTCGACGGCTTTGCGCCAGCTTCGGTGCACAACAATCCGAAAGCGCGGCAGGAATGGGCGGTCGAACAGATGAAGTTCGGCGCCAAGGCCTCGAAGAACCTCGGCCTGAAGGCCTCGGTGAGTTTCTCCGGAGCGTTGGCCTTTCCCTATCTCTACCCCTGGCCGCAGCGTCCGGCCGGGCTGATCGAGGAAGCCTTCGCCGAACTCGGCAAGCGCTGGAAGCCGATCCTCGATGTCTATGAAGACAATGGCGTCGATGTCGGCTACGAAATCCATCCCGGTGAGGACGTGTTCGACGGTGCCACCTTCGAGATGTTCCTCGACGCAGTCGGCGGCCACAGACGCTGCAATATCAATTACGATCCGTCGCACTTCCTGCTTCAGCAACTCGACTATCTCGAATTCATCGACATCTATCACGAGCGCATCAAGGCGTTCCACGTCAAGGACGCCGAGTTCAATCCGACCGGCCGGCAAGGCGTCTATTCCGGCTATCAGAGCTGGACCAACCGCGCCGGCCGCTTCCGGTCGCTGGGCGACGGGCAGGTGGATTTCGGCGGCATCTTTTCCAAGCTGACGCAGTACAATTATGATTCCTGGGCGGTGCTCGAATGGGAGTGCTGTCTGAAGCATCCGGAAGACGGCGCGGCCGAGGGTGCGCCCTTCATCCAGCATCACATCATCCGGGTGACAGAAAAGGCATTCGACGATTTCGCCGGTGGCGCTACGGACAAGAAAGTGCTGCGCGGCATGATGGGAATTTAACGCTGATTTCCCTCCCCCTTGAGGGGAGGGTGGCCCGAAGGGCCGGGTGGGGTCGGTCCATGCCGCGCTCTACGCCCGGCAACCCCACCCGATCCGCTGCGCGGATCGACCTCCCCTCAAGGGGGAGCAACAGCCAAGGAGAAAAACATGGTCGGCGCATCGAAGTCGGAAACGGGAGGCGGCCCGATCCGCTATGGCATGGTCGGCGGCGGGCAAGGCGCCTTCATCGGCGCGGTGCACCGGATCGCGGCGCGCCTGGACAACGACTTCGTGCTGGTCGCCGGCGCTTTGTCATCCGACCCGGCCCGTGCCAAGGCATCAGCGGCCGAACTGGGGCTTGATCCCACACGCAGCTACGCTTCCTATGCCGAGATGGCCAAGGCCGAGGCGAAGCGCCCCGATGGCATCGAGGCGGTGGCCATCGTCACCCCGAACAATGTGCATGTGCCGGCGGCCAAGGCCTTCCTCGAGGCCGGTATCCACGTCATCTGCGATAAACCGCTGGCAACGACGCTGGCCGAAGCCAAGAAGCTGGCGGCGATAGTCGAGAAGACCGGCAAGGTGTTCGTGCTCACCCATAACTATACCGCCTATCCGATGATCCGGCAGGCGCGCGAGATGGTGGCCAAGGGCGTGCTCGGCGACATCCGCATCGTGCAGTCCGAATATCCGCAGGACTGGCTGACAGAGGACCTTGCCGCCACTGGCCAGAAGCAGGCGTCGTGGCGCGGCGACCCGAAACAGGCAGGCGCCGGCGGTGCGCTGGGCGACATCGGCACGCATGCCTACAATCTCGCCCGCTTCGTTTCCGGGCTAGAGCTGGATTCCCTTTCAGCCGATCTCGATGCCTTCGTGCCGGGACGGCTGCTCGACGACAACGTCAACGTCATGCTGCGCTTCAAGCCCGCGGGCAAGACGCATCCGGCCAAGGGCATGATTTGGGCAAGCCAGGTGGCGCCGGGCCATGAGAACGGGCTGAAGCTGCGCATCTATGGCTCGAAGGGCGGGCTGGAATGGGTGCAGGCCGACCCGAATTATCTCTGGTACACGCCGTTCGGCCAACCCAAGCAACTGCTCACCCGCAATGGCGCCGGCGCGCTGCCGGTGGCGGGCCGGGTCAGCCGCGTGCCGTCAGGCCATCCCGAGGGCTATCTCGAAGGTTTCGCCAACATCTACCAGGAGGCCGCACGCGCCATCCGCGCTGCCCGCAAGAAAGGCGGCAAGCCGGCAAAGGACGTCGTCTTCCCGACCATTCACGACGGTGTCGAAGGCATGGCTTTCATCGAGGCCTGTGTGAAGTCGTCGAAGAAGAATGGGGCGTGGACGAAACTCTAAATAAAAATCAGGGGGATCCAAGCTGAGGGGGCGTCGATGAAAATCGGCATGTGCATGTTCTTGTGGACGACGGCTGTGTCGAAGAAACACGAGCCGTTGCTCAGGGATATCAAGGCAACCGGCTTCGATGGCGTCGAGATACCGATCTTTGCCGGCACGCCGGACGGCTACAAAAAACTCGGCGATCTGCTCGACCGCATCGGGCTGGAGCGGACCGCGGTTTCAGCGATGGGCGATCCGGCGATGAATTTGATCTCGGCCGATGCGGCAACGCGCAAGGCCGGTGTCGATTATATGAAATGGGCGATCGACTGCACCGATGCGCTTGGCGCCAGCACGCTGAGCGGCCCGCTGCATTCGACGCTCGGCGCCTTTTCCGGCTCCGGGCCGACGGCCGCCGAGAAGAAGCGCTCCGTCGCCTCGCAGCGCGCCATCGGCGACCATGCCGGCAAGAGGAACGTCACCATCGGGCTCGAGGCGCTCAACCGCTTCGAATGCTATCTGCTCAACACGATGGCTGACCTGTCGGAGCATATCGACGCCATCGACCGGCCGCATATCAAGGCAATGTACGACACCTTCCACGCCAATATCGAGGAAGCCGACCCGATCGGCGCCTACACGAAACACCGCCGGAATGTCGTGCATATCCATATTTCGGAGAACGATCGCGGTGTGCCGGGGCGCGGCCACCTTCCGTGGAAGGAAACATTCTCCGCCATCCGCAAGAGCGGCTATGACGACTGGCTGACGATCGAGGCGTTCGGACGTTCGCTGAAGGACCTGGCGGCGGCAACCAAGGTGTGGCGCGATTTTTCCGAAACGCCGGAAGCGGTCTATCGGGAAGGGTACAAGCATATCAGGAACGGGTGGAAGAGGGCGGTTTAGGCTCCTGCGCTTGGCCATTTTCTATTTGCGTTCGCGGCGGTTGCCAGGTGGTTCCCCCACTCCGTCTCGGCTTCGCCGAGCCACCTCTCCCCCCTCCGGAGGGAGAGGAAAGGAGCCTGGCTGGGGTGGCGCTGACATCGACGAACTATCCTTCTGCTCAAGTCTGCAAGATGTGGCGCGCCCGCCTGAGCGGAGCGCGCCACGGGCGCAGGGAGATACGCCCTATTTCTTCAGGACGGCGTTGGCCTTGGCGGCTGCGTCCTTCAAGCCTGCCTCGGGGTCGCCGCCGAGATAGATCTTCTGCATGGCGTCCGAGGTGATCTGGGCGACCTCCTCCCAGCCCGGAATGACCGGCGCGAAGCGGGCGTCGGGCAGCAGCGCCGTGAACGCCGCCAGATCGGCATTGTTGACGTAATAGTCCATTTTCGCCTCTTCCTTGTTCACCGGCAGGAAGCCTTCGCCTTGCGTGAACTTGGCGCGCTGTTCGGTGGTGAACAGGAAATCGAGCAGCTTCCAGGCCTCGTCCTTGTTCTTGGAGTTCTTGAACATGATGATGGAATCGGTCACGCCATAGGTGCCGCGCGCGCCGGTCGGCCCGGCCGGAATGGCCGCCACGCCGTATTTCAGGTTCGGCGCCTCGTCCTTGATCTGGTTGGACAGGAAGGGGGCCGTGATCATCATGCCGACCTTGCCCTGCTTGAACAGGTTCTGCACATCCTCGCGGTTGTTGGAGGTGACGCCCGGCTCCGTCAGCCCTTCGTCGATCATCGACTTGTAAAGCTTGGCGGCTTCAAGCGCGCCTGGCGTGCTCAGACCGGAGGTGCCGTCCTTGTTGAGGATTTCGGTGCCGTAGGACCACATCGCATAGTAGTAATAGACGTCGGTCTCGATCTCCTTGCCCTGCAGTCCGAAACCGAAGGTGCCGGACCCCAGGGCCTTGATTTTGCGCGCATCTTCCTGCAGCTCGGTCCAGTTGGCGGGCGGATTGGCGATGCCGGCTTTCTCGAACAGCTCCTTGTTGTAGTACATGGCGCGCGCCGAGGCGGCGATCGGCAGGCCGTAGGTCTTGCCGTCCATGATCGAGGGCGACAGGAACGTGTCGATGAAGCGGTCCTTGAAGTCGGGCTTGATGTAGCTGTCGAGCGGCTCGGCGACATCCTGCTGGACGAAGTCGATCAGCCAGCGCGTGCCGATGATCGACAGGTCGGCATTGGTGCCGGCGGTGATGTCGGTGGTCAGCTTCTGCAACAGGACATCCCACGGCACCACCTCGAACTTGACTGTGATGCCGGGGTTGGCAGCCTCGAATTCCTTCTTGACGCTCTCGAAATAAGGTCCAGTCTTGGCGCTGTACTCGGCGACGGTGACGCGCACCTCACCCGCATTCGCCTGCGCCGCAAATGCCAGCATGCTCATTCCGGCCATCAAGCCGACAGTCCATTTTGCAAGGCTCATTTGATGTCTCCCATTTTGATTTTGCCTCTGCGCGCCTCTTCGCCGCAGGGGGTAGATTATGTGACTTTCCTACATTATCGATCATTTGAAGGCTTGCAAGTAGATTATTCTGTTGCTTAATTACATTTGTAGGGCTAGGCCTGACGTGATCCGTCAGAGTTCCCGGAGGATGACGCGGTGGTTTCGCAAGCCGAGTTCGAAGGCAGGGCCGAGTTCGAAGGCAGGGCCGAGTTCGAAGGCAAGACTGTCGTGGTGACGGGTGCCGGCGGCGGCCTCGGCACGGCCATCGTGGCGCTGATGGCGCAAAGAGGCGCCAGGATCATAGGCTGCGACCAGTCGAGCGAGGCATTGAACAGCCCGCATCTTGCCTCCCGCCATGTCTTCGACCTTCTCGACCGAGCTTCGATAGAAGCGGCACTCGGCGCCATCCTCGACGGGGACGGCGTGCCGGACATTCTCGTCAACAATGCCGGCTGGACGCGCGCCGAGACGATTTCGGCGCTCAATCCCAACAAGATAGAGCAGGAACTCGACCTCAACCTGACCGGCGTGATGAATTTCGCCGACCCGCTGGTCAAGGCGATGGCCGGCCGAGGCTCGGGCAGCGTCGTCTTCATCTCGTCGGTCAACGCCATCGCGCATTTCGGCAATCCCGCCTATGCCGCGGCCAAGGCCGGCATCAACGCCTATGCCAAGGCGATCGCCGTCGAACTCGGCCGCAGCGGCCTGCGCGCCAATGTCGTCTGCCCCGGATCGATCCGCACCGCCGCCTGGGACCACCGCCTTGCCAAGGATCCCGAAATCCTCGGCAAATTACAGCGGCTCTATCCGCTCGGCCGCATCGTCAACGCTTCGGAAGTGGCCGAAGCCGTCGCTTTCCTTGCGTCCGATCGCGCATCTGGAATAACAGGCGTGGTGATGCCCGTAGATGCGGGGCTGACCGCCGGTTGCCTGCCATTTATCGACGACATTCTGGGAGCGTGACCATGACCGACGTCGAATTTCGCGACCTGTCGAAATCCTTCGGGCAGCACAATATCCTCGAAAACATCAGCCTCGATATCAAGAGCGGCGAGTTCGTCGTGCTGGTCGGCCCGTCCGGCTGCGGCAAGTCGACCTTGCTGCGCATGCTGGCCGGGCTGGAGACGATCACCTCCGGCGACCTGTTGATCGGCGGCGTGCGCGCCAACAACCTGCCGCCACAGCAGCGCAACATTGCCATGGTGTTCCAGTCCTATGCGCTGTTCCCGCATCTGAAAGCATCGGAAAACATCGGCTTTGGCCCCAAAATCCGCGGCGAGGCGCGCGCGGCGGTCGACCAGAAGGTCAGGAAGGCGTCTGGCGTCCTCAATCTCTTCTCCTATCTCGACCGCTATCCCCGCCAGCTCTCGGGCGGCCAGCGCCAGCGCGTCGCGATGGGCCGCGCCATCGTGCGCGAACCGTCGGTGTTCCTGTTCGACGAGCCGCTGTCCAACCTCGACGCGCAATTGCGCGTGCAGATGCGCGTCGAGATCAAGGCGCTGCACCAGCGGCTGAAATCGACCATCGTCTATGTCACGCACGACCAGATCGAAGCCATGACCATGGCCGACCGCATCGTCGTGATGGACCGAGGCAGGATCCAGCAGGTGGGACCGCCGTTGGAACTCTACGACAGTCCGGCCAACAAGTTCGTCGCCTCCTTCCTCGGCTCTCCGTCGATGAGCTTTGTCTCCGGATCTCTCAAGACGACGGCTGAGAAAACCTGGTTCGAATCGACCGGCGGCGGGCGGCTTGCGCTTGCCGGCAAGGCGGTGCCGGCGGGCAGCCCCGTGGAAGCCGGCATCCGGCCCGAACACTTCATCATCGGCGAGGCCGTCGACGCGATGGCGATCAAGGTGGATGTCGTCGAGCCGACCGGCTCCGAAACCCATGTCTACGGCGCCATCGGCACTGACACCGTGCGCGCCGTGTTCCGCGACCGGGTACAGGTCAGGCCGGGCGACCTGCTGCCGGTCTCGGTCGATCCCAGCAACATCCATCTGTTCGACACGGCGACGGGCCTGCCTATGAAAACGCAGGCATGAGGACGCCGGCCGACATCATCACGCGCCTGCAACTGGCATCGCAGGACGGAACGAAGTCGGATCGCAAGCTGGCCGGCTTCGTGCTGGCCGACCTCGACTTCGTCTCCAAGGCGGCGATTTCGGAGATTGCCGCACGCGTCGGCGTCAGCGAGCCGACGGTGACGCGGTTCTGCCGCAACCTCGGCTGCGAGGGCCTGCGCGATTTCAAGTTCTATCTGGCGCAGGCCATCGCCATCGGTGGCCAGTATCTGTCGCCGGAGCCGTTGAGCCGCGATGCCCGTGAACAGCGCATCGCGTCCGCCATCACCGAAGCGGCGATATCAGCCATCCAGCGCGCCAGCGAAAACCTCGACATGACGACGCTGGTCGCCGTCGCCGCACGCATCGCCGTTTCCGGCAATGTGCTGTGCATCGGTTCCGGCGGCATTTCGTCGATGATGGCGACCGAAATGCAGAACCGGCTGTTCAGGCTGGGCGTGTCGGTGCTGGCGCAGATCGACGGGCAATTGCAGCGCATGTACGCCGCCGTGGCCACCCCTGACACCACGCTGATCGCCTTCTCTGTCTCGGGCTATGCGCGATCGGTCATCGATGCGGTGCAGGTCGCCCAGCAATATGGCGCCACCACCATCGCCATCACCCCGCCGGACTCCGCACTCGCCAAGGTCGCCGACACGGTCATCCATTTCCAGTCGCTCGAGGACGGCAACATCTACAAGCCGACATCGTCGCGCTATGCGCTGCTGTCGATCGTCGACATGATCGTCACATCGGTCGCCGAAACGCGCGGACCACGCGTCCTCGAAAATCTGCGCCGCATCAAGCAGAGCGTGAACACGTTGAAAGTCGACGATCCCCGTTTGCCGCTGGGAGATTGAACCTTCCAGCGAAGGGCATCAGGAGCCGAGCCCCTCGATGCTTTTCGCCAAAATCGTCGGATCGCCTGAAATGCGCACGGTCTTCAGCCGGGCAGTACCACCAGTAACAATCGATACAGTCGATGCCGGGACGCCCAGCGCCTTGGCGATCAGCTTTTCGAGCGCATGGTTGGCGGCGCCGTTTTCCGGCACGGCGCGGACCCGGGCCTTGAAATGGCTTCGCCCGTCCGCTGACGTCGCGACGCCTTCGAGCCTGTCCAGCGCACCTTTCGGCGTCAGCCGGACAAACAGGTCGACGCCACCATCGCGCAAGCGGAACGGGCTCACAGGATCAGAGGCGCTACCGTGGTGAGTATGAACTGCCGTAGGAAGAACAGGATCAGAAGCAGGATGATCGGCGAGATGTCGATGCCGCCAAGGTCCGGCATGAAACGGCGGATCGGCCGCAACGCCGGCTCGGTCAGGCGGTAAAGCATGTTGCCTATGGAACCGACGAACTGATTGCGCGAGTTGACCACGTTGAAGGCGTAGAGCCAGGAGAAGATCGCCGAGGCGATGATGATCCACCAGTAGAGGTCAAGCGCCATGACGATTGTTTGAATGAGGGCGAGCATGCCGGTCTCCAATTGTTGCCGACATGTAGCCATTGCAGGCGAAACCGGCAAGGGCCGCCTTCCGCCGCACGCCGGCCCGATGCCGGCGGCCACGGATTTCGACACAGCCCCGCCTTGACAGGAAACCGCGGCGCCCGATAAATGCCCCCATCCGCTGGACGGGGCTGTAGCTCAGCTGGGAGAGCGCGTCGTTCGCAATGACGAGGTCAGGAGTTCGATCCTCCTCAGCTCCACCAGCGGATCAGCCTAAGGACATAAAATCCTAAGCTATTTTCAAAACGAGTGTTTCTGTCCCCACTTGGTAGCGGTGGCATCAGCGGACTGGCTGGCGCGGGTGCCGAAACGTTTTTGCGCCTTTTCCCCATGAAGGAATGGGCTTGCCTTGGAAAGGGAAGCGCATATTCGGAGCAGTAAACGCGCGCGCGCCGGTGCCTCGTACGGGATCGGACTAATCGAAAGCCTACCGCCCCCTGATGCCGAGAGACGATTTTAGCTGAACAACTCTCAAGCCCCTGACGGGGGCCGACAGGCATAAGATCAAATTTACGATTATTGCCTACGTTGCGGCATGTTCGAAACAATATCCCCTGCCAGGCTTAGCTATTCCGCGCGCCATTCTATTAGCCGCGAAGGCCTTTTACTGGTGGTCCTCCTGGTGGTCGCCTTCTTGCCGACTCTGATCGTCGACATACCGGCCATGGCAGACTATCCAAATCATCTCGCAAGAATGTCGATCCTGATGCGCGCCGGTACGCCCGAGGCTCATCCGTACTACGAAGTAGCCTGGGCACCCTATCCCAACTTGGCCATGGACCTTGTTGTCCCGTTCGTTGGACGCTTTATCGGGATCGAATTGGCGTCAAGGCTCTTCTACCTGACCGCGCAAATGCTGGTCGTTAGTGGAGCAATGGCCATTGGGTTGGCCGTGCAGGGGCGTGTGATGATCAGCGGCTTCGTTGCATCGCTTTTCCTGTACGCCGCGCCTTTCGCTTTCGGATTCGTGAATTTCGAATTCGCGTTCGGGATAGCATTGTGGGCCATTGCCGTTTGGATTTGGCTCGCAGACAGGCCTTTGCCGCTACGCCTTGCCACCCACACCGTCTTCGTCATGGTTCTGTATATCTCTCACCTGTTTGCGCTTGGCCTGTATGGCCTGGTGGTGGGTCTCTACGAACTTTCGCGCTGGCGCGACCACATCAAGAACTGGAAAGACGCGGTTTTGCTGGTCGCCGGAACGGCGGCTCCGACTATCATGGTTGGCGCACTGGCACTCGCCTTTGGCGGCAAGGTGGGTGGCAATGGAACCGAATGGTACCTGTCGGCAAAATTGCTCGGGCTGTTTCAAGTTAATGGCTTCAGCAAATACACTTCCTCGCTCGTGACAGCGGCACTGATTGTCCTCATTTACCTTGCAGTGAAGCGCAAGATGCTCCGCGTTTCCCGCGCCGGATGCTGGATAGGCCTTGGACTCCTGTGCCTGTTCATCCTCATGCCGTTTCGCCTTGCAGACACGGCTTTTGTCGACGGGCGCGTCCTTTTGGCGCTGGTTCTGATCCTGCCAGCCTTCACCACGATCGAGCGTCTGGAAGGCCTGCGCAGATCGATTTTCGTCGCACTGTTAGTTGGCGTCGCGCTTGCAAACAGCGGCGTCACGATCTGGGCTCAGTTGTCGTACCGCAGCGAATACGGCGCGCTGATGACCGCGTTCGACGGCATCGCACCGGGTTCGCGAATCCTGACCGGTCTGGATGGCTATCCAGAAAACCCGCCATCGGATTTGCTCCTTTATCCGATGTATAACGCCGCCACATTGGCCGTGGTCACGCGCGATGCATTGGTGCCGACGCTGTTCACTTACCCAGGGAAACAGCCGCTGCGGCCCCGACCTGAAATAGCCAGCCTGACCGTACCGCAAGGCGAACCCATTCCGATGTCGGAACTCGACGCTTACGCCGCTGGTGCATCCCCGCCCGTCATCGCCGCCTATGCAGGGCATTGGACGCGCGACTTCGACTACTTGCTGTTAATCGAGCCTGAGGGCACCTCGTCGAGGCGCGGGAATCTCGATCTGATCGCCACGGGCGACCGGTTTGAATTCTACCGCATCAGGAAGCCGGCCGACACGGACAGGGTAAGCGGGCGAAGAATTGCCGAGTGATGATCGTTTATGAGCACTGGCTATGAAAATGGAGTTGTCCAAAGGAGCCGAACCCACGGGGACTCGAAGATACGGCACGGCTAAGGTCGCTTCGTGTGTCGGGAGGCAAGGCCACCCACGGATCCCCATCGCTCGAAGCCGGCAAATCATACATACCGGGCGTTGCCGCTAAACATAGGCATGATCTGTCCTCTTCTGAAGAGCCATCCGATCCGCGCCGAAATTCTGGATATGCCCTTAACGCGAAAACTCAAAAGGCTCAAAAGGGCGGCCTGGCGGCACGACGCTCGGCTGGCTCGCCTGCCAGCGATATTTTGTCGTGCCAACGCGCCTACGGGGGCCACGCGCGCTGCTGCGCCCCCGTCCCGCGATATCTGACAAAACTGTTGTCAATTGGACTTATGACGGAAGCTGCTAACGGACAGTTTCCGTTCTTTTTGGAAGCTGCCCCACTAGATTGACGTTACCAAATCAGTTTTTTCTGTGCGTTGCGACAAGGGCGTTTCGGCGGGGGCGACCGGAGACGTTATATGGATTTCGAATCGAAATGAAGAAGCCGCCTGCGGAAGCAAGAACGTGTCAATTCGCGAGAATCTCGCTGCAAACCTTAGATCGCTCTGCAAGGACCATGCCTCCGTAAGCGCGGTGTGCCGTGAGTTGGGCATTAACCGCACGCAGTTCGAACGCTATCTGCAGGGACAGACGGTTCCCAACAAGGCCACCGCCAAGTTGATATGCGACTACTTCCGGATCGACGAGGCCGAACTGTATCGGGATCCCGCTGTCCCCGAACCCAGGGTGCGCGGACTGCCGCCGGTGTCCGAGAGCTTGTTCAACCAGATGATTCGCCCGCCCAGCCCATCGATCGCGGGGGGCACCTATTTCACCTATTTTTCGATCCCGGCCCGGCCCGACCTCTTGATGCGCTCGGTCACCTTCGTGCGGCGCGAAGCTGAGTTGGTTACCTTCAGAAGGGTCACCGGATGGTCCGAACGGCGGGGATCGACATGGGCGCGGGCGCGCGGCAACCACTATGGGGTGGCGATCTCGCGCCTGAACTGGATCTATTTCAGCGGCATCAATCGCCGCCAGACCGGCGAGCCGTCGCTGATCTCCGTGCAATGGGCTCCCATTTCCGAACCGGTACTGACAGGCAAGGCCATGCTTCTGACGGAGGCCGGGCCGGCCTTCGTGTCAGTCATCATGCGGCGCGACATTGCCAACATCCGCCCAAGGGATGCCATCAGCATGGCACATGTCATCAGGCTCGACGATCCGAGCGTCGACCAACTGGTTGTAAGTCTTACCCGGGACGGGCTGGGCTGATCCCTTCGATCGCCGTGGCTTACGCTAAATAAGAATAAGCATACACCGAAAAAGCGTATGCCAACGATTGTCTACTCTGTATCTGAATAAAATCGATATTTTACACTTTAGTGCCAGGAAAGATAATTCGATCTCTCGCCTTTAGCGCGCGGCGTTACTGCGATTTTAACAAACCATTAACTCTTTCGACCTTACTTTCTTGCTGCGGATCCTGATTTTGAGGGGTCTTTCAACGGATCCCAATGGGGTCAAGAAAGGGACGAAAATGGCCAAGAAAGTGAACACCGCTCCGAAGCTGACGATTGCCCCCGGTACGCAGACCGTCTTCTTTTCGCAGGGCATGCACTACAACAAGCGCTGAAGTCGTTCTGCGCCGGCGAGCGGTCCGCTTGTCGGCGCCTCGGCTCCGCAGGTGGCATTCAGCATCATGAAAATGCGCTCTTCAAAAACGCTTGTTTTCTACCCCGGGCAAAACAAGGTCACGGCATGCAACTTCCTGACCAGAAGCGTGTTTGAATGCAGCCCGGAGATGGTCGGTCTTCTCGCATCGTGGGACAAATGGGCGTCGACGGCGGATATCGCCCGCGCCCATGGGTGGTCGAAGTCCGAGCTGAAGGCAGTCGTTCCCCAGTTGCTCGATTTTTCCGCCCTGGTGGCCGCCGGATCGCCGCTCGCCGAACAGGAGGAACAGTTTTCCGGACAATGGAATTGGGGCCTTCCGACCGCGCTGATGCATTTCTGCGTCCAGGACAGCCAGTACATGGCCGTCGAGCAAGCGGAAGAGCGGCAGATCGAACGCGCCGGCCACACGCCGCAGCCGGACCTCCTGCTCAAGAATTCCGCCGGCGCCATTCAGCTGCCGAACGCACTGGAAGACAATGAACTTCTCGCTTTGATGGCGCGCCGCCGGACCAACCGCACGGCGGCTCAGCCCACCATCACGGCCAAACAGCTTTCCGACTGCCTGTTCGCGGGGCTCGGCATCACCGGCGAGACAGCCAACTGCGTTGGCGCCCTGCCGCTTGGCATGACCCCTTCGGGCGGCGCGAGAAATCCCTATGAGGCCTATGTGGTCGCGCTCGGCGTCGATGGCCTCGAGCCCGGCGTCTATCACTATTCCGCCGCCGATCACGACCTTGGCAGGATTTCCGCAAATCATCTGCCGAAGATCTCGGAACTGGTCGGCGGGCAGGAGTGGGCGGACGCCATGCCGTGCCTTGTCCTGCTTTGCGCGAAGCTCGACCGCACGATGTGGAAATACGAGGACGCCAACGCCTATCGTGTCGTGCTGATCGAGGCAGGCCATATCGGCCAGAACATCATGCTGGCTGCGACCAATCTTGGCCTGTCGGCATGCCCGACGGCCGCGCTCAGTCATTTGGCGATCAAGCGTCTGCTGGGCCTCGATCGTCTTACCGACGCGCCCATCTATGCCTTGACCCTCTCGACCCCGGAAACGAACCCGTCTTCGGCGGGCCAATCGATCAATTAGTCGGCTCAGTATGGTCAGTAACGCGTTCCCTAGGTTCCATCAGATGACAGGAGCAGCACGTGCCAAATCAGTCTTTACGTCAGTCGGAAATCGATAGTCTTCAATACATTTCGTCGATGACCAATGAGCTCGTGCAGATGGCCGAAGCAAACCGTTTTCCCATGATCTCCTATTTGCTGGGCATGGCCTATGCAGAAGCCTTCGACGTTCTTCGCGGCGCCCGGCCGGCCAGGCATGCGCAGCTCAGCGGCAACCCCCTGCACCCCAAGGCGCAGGCAAAAGACAATCGCGCCCAGCCCCGGAGAGCGTAGCGGCATGCAGTCGTCAGCCGCATGCGCGGTGGCAGGCTCGACGTCCCGGCCAAACCGCTGGGAGACACTGTGCGCGTTGCAAAACCTGCTGCCGCCGCTGATAAAAGCCGCCGCGAAACTGAACCGCGCCGACATGGTCTACTGGTTCGAACAGGCCGATGCCGAGGTCGCCAACATCATCAGGGGCCATCCCTCCGATGCGGCCGCCATCCCCGCCCTGATCGCGTGCAGCCCGCAGAACCGGCATTCGGTCACTCGTGTCTAAGGTGGTTCAGTACCGCTGAACCCGCTCCAAATCATTTGTTTTCACGCCTTTCCTGGGAAAGCCGCCAACTTTCCAGGAACTGCTCCAGGGGACCTGCCCATGAACATGATTGCCAACATCAGAAGCGTCGATGCCAGGGAGAGCATTTTCAGCCGGCTTGACGCCCTGGTCGCCAGGCGACCGCCATCGCCCGTCGCCGCGCGGGTCGAGGCCCGCCAACTCGTTTCGGCGGCAATTGCCGACAGCTGTCAGGCCGACAGTCTCTGGGGCGCCGTGGACGCCTTCCACGCCCATTTCGACTTCATGATGAAAACCATCGAGATCAACGGCGACGACGACCCGAACCTCAGGATCCTGCGCACGAAATGCCGCTTCTATCTGGAGCAGGTCGAGGCCCTGTCGCTGAGTTATTGATGGATTCGGGTTTGCCCTAGTCTCTAGTTGCGCAGGCTGAACACGAATGGCGCTGTTCGGCTCTGGCGCAAGCCGAGTTCCGGCGGCGGTGCCGGAACCGTGGCGCCTTGCAGCACGGCAAGTGCCGCGCGGTCCAAATCCGCATCCCCGGAGGAACGAGAGAGCCTGGCGGACAAGACCCGGCCGGACGAGTCGACGGTGAAGGCGACATACGGCTTGCCTTCCGCCCGGCGAGCCTTGGCCGAACTGGGATAGCGCGTATGCCGCTTGATCCAGGCGCCCAGACGCGAGTCCCACTTGCTGGCGTCGCCGGATCGCGACGTCGATTGCGCCGACTTCGGCGCTGCGGTCCTGGCCGCTGGCTTTGCATCGGCGCTGGCGACGGTTGCCGTCTTCGGCGGCGCCGCCTTCTCTTTCTTCGGCCGCGGCTTGGGCTTGTCGACAGGCTTTTTCGCCTTGGCCTCGACCGGTTTCTTGTCCTTGACCACCTCGACCGGTTTCGGCTGCGGCAAGGGAATGACGACCTCGGGCGTGACAGCCTCGACAATATCCGGGACGACCTCATCCGGCGGCGGCTGATCGACCTGTTCAGCCATTTCGGCCTGGGTGGGCTCGGCTTCGTCGGGCGGGACGGCTTGCGGCTGTTCGACAACCGGCTCCACCTTCTCCAACTCTTCGGGCGTCGGCTCGGTCGTCGGTGTCGGCTCGGTCTGATCTGGCGTCACCGCGTCCAGCGCGGCAACCTGCTCCTCCACGGCTGGCATCACCACCATCGGCGCCATCTCGATCACCTGGGCCGGTGGCGGACCGCCGTCTTCTTCGTTGGCCATGGTGAAGTTCTGCACGGCGTAGGCGACCGCGACATGGGCTCCAAGGACCAGCACGGCCGCGCCGGCCCACAAGCCGAGGTCGCGCCAGTTGAGGCGCGACAACTCGACCGAAGGCAAGGCGGCCGCTTGCGTCATGGCGCCGCCGCACCAGTGGCTGCCGGCGCCGCCTCCAGGCCGACCAGCGCGATCTTCGGATAGCCGGCGCCGCGCAGCAGGTTCATCGCCTCCATCAGGTCGCCATAGGCGACCGCCTTGTCGGCGCGCAGGAATATGCGCGCCTGCTTGTCGCCTTTTGTCCTGCTGTCCAGCGTCGCGGCAAAAGCCGGGCGCGGCACGCTATCGTTGCCGATCGCCAGCGTCAGATCGTCCTTCAGCGTCAGGAACAATGGTGTCTCGGGGCGAGGCGCGGGCGTTGCGGTCGAGCCCGGGAGGTCGACATTGACATCCACGGTCGCCAGCGGCGCCGCGACCATGAAGATGATCAAAAGCACCAGGATGACATCGATGAACGGGGTGACGTTGATCTCGTGGCTTTCCTCGAGATCGTCATCCATGGTCTGTCGGATTCTGCTTGCCATAGCGCTACTCCGCCGCCAGAGCCGTTGCCGGTGCGACGGTGCGGAAGTCGAGGTCGCGGCTGACCAGCCGTTCGACGCCCGCCGACGCATCGGCGAGGATCTGCCGGTAGCCGGCTATCGAGCGGGCAAAGACGTTGTAGACGACGACAGCCGGTATCGCCGCGACAAGGCCCATCGCCGTGGCCAGCAGCGCTTCGGCGATACCGGGCGCGACCACGGCCAGATTGGTGGTCTGCGCCTGCGAGATACCGATGAACGCGTTCATGATGCCCCAGACGGTACCGAACAGGCCGACGAAGGGTGCCGTCGAGCCTATCGTCGCCAGCACGCCGGTGCCGCGCGACATGCGCCGCGACGCCGCCGCCTCGATGCGCGACAGGCGCGACGTGACCCGTTCCTTCAGCCCGTCGCCCGAGACGTGGTCGAGCGCACCGGCCGAAAGCGCGGTCTCCTCCTCGGCCGCCCGCACCAGCAGCGCGCCGGGGCCGCCGCTGCGGTCGAGGGCGCGGCTCGCCTGCTTCAACGTGGCGGCATCGCCAATCGCCCGGACGGCGCGGCGGATGCGCAGCTTGCCGCCAAGGATCTCCAGCGATTTGGCCAGCCATATCGTCCAGGTGACGAGGGAGGCAAAGGCCAGCCCGATCATCACCGCCTTGACGATGATGTCGGCCGCCATGAACATGCCCCATGGCGACAGATCGTGCGGCAGGGTCAGCTCCATCGCCGTCGAAGGCGCGGCCTCGGCCGGCACGGCCGTGTTCGGCTGGTTGGCTGGCTGCGCGGGCGCCATCGTGGCCGGCGGGACGACTGCCGGTGAGGCAGGAGCAGCGGGCGCGGCAGGTGCGTCGATCGTGGGGGCAGCTCCGGCCGGTTGCTCCTGGGCGGTCGCGCTACCGACCGTCAGGATGACGGATGCGACCAACGCCGCCAACAAACCAGTTCTAGACATTAGCGTCTTCCTTGTTCTCACAGCGGCAAGCCGCTTTCTATCTCAGTGTTGGAGCATGATCTCTGGACAAAACGGTTTTCCGTTTGTCCGAGAAAACCGGTATCCACTTTTCGGGATCATGCTCTGGTTCCCACCGCCGCATCAAATCTCGTCACTGCACGTAACCGACGGGCTGGCCGGTGACGGGATGCGCGAACACGCCCATCTCGACGCCGAAAATGCCTTTCAGCACATCGCTTCGCATGATCTCGCCGGGCGTGCCGCGCGTCAGCAGCTTGCCATCCTTGAGCGCGATCAGCTCGTCGCAGTAGCGCGCCGCCATGTTGGGATCATGCAGCACCACGACGACGCAAAGGTCGCGTTTGCGGCTGAGATCCCTGACCAGCCCGAGCACCTCGACCTGATGGGCGATGTCGAGCGCCGAGATCGGCTCGTCGAGCAGCATGACACCGGCGTTCTGCGCCACCAGCATGGCGAGCCAGGCGCGCTGGCGTTCGCCGCCGGACAGTTCGTCCACCAGCCGATGTGCGAAACCTTCCATGTCGGTCAGGGCCAGCGCCTCGTCGACATGCTGCCTGTCCTCGGCGCGAAAACGGCCAAGCGCGCCATGCCAGGGATAGCGCCCGAGCGTTGCCAGTTCGCGCACGGTGAGGCCGGTCGCCGCCGGTGTCGTCTGCGGCAGATAGGCAAGCGCACGGGCGAGTTCTCGCGCCCCCCATTGCGGCAGCGGACGCCTGGAGAAGGTGATGGCGCCCGAGCTTGCCGGCTGCTGGCGCGCCATGAGCTTGATCAGCGTCGACTTGCCCGACCCATTGTGGCCGATCAACCCGTAGACGCGCGAACGCTCCAGTTCGAGCGAGACCGGACCGAGCAGCGTCCGCTCGCCGACGGCAAAGCGCACTGCGTCGATGTGGAAGGCAGTCTGGGCGTCAATTCCAGCCACGGTCATGGCTTTCTCCAGTGCGGCGGCCCGCATTTCCAGATTCCGGCTTTCGGCAAGCCGATGCCGGTTGACTAGGAAACATGATCTTACTAGTCAACATTAAAGATGACTGCAACGATCAACAAATCGTCGCGACCTGCCCGACCGCGTCGTTGTCGAACCGAGTTTGCACAGCGAACTGATCCGCGCCGGCAGTCCCTGTTGGTGACTGCATGACGCCCAGCGTTCTGCCTCTTCGCGTTGGGTGGACGGCTGCTGCTTCGCCGGTCAGGATGGGCCCCTCAATCGGCGAGGAGAGCCCGAATGATCAAGGCAACGCCCTTCCACTTCCCTTATGACGGCAGGCTGGTTGCCGAAAACACCGCGCTCGTCCTCATCGACATGCAGCAGGATTTTCTGTCGACGACGGGCTACTTCGCCAGGCAGGGATATGACCCGTCGCCGCTCAGGGCGATCCTGCCGGCCGTGAGCCGGCTGATAGCGGCCGCCCGCAAGGCCGGCGTCAGGATCATCCACACGCGGCAGGGCTATCGGGCTGACATGGCCGACATGACGCCCTACGAGAAATGGCGCCGCAAGCGCGCCGGACTCGAAGGCACCGAAATCCTGCTGCGCTCGGGCCCGGGGTTCCAGATCGTGCCGGAGATCGACGTGGCGCCGCAGGACATCATCGTCGACAAGACCTGCAACAGCGCCTTCACCTATACGGATTTCGAGCTTGTGCTTCGCGCGCAAGGCATCACGCATCTGATGTTTTCCGGATGCACCACGGATGTCTGCGTCCACACCACACTGCGCGAGGCATGCGACCGAAATTTTCAATGCCTGACGGTTTCCGATGCCTGCGCCAGCGGCGACCAGAAGGCCCACGAAGCCGCGCTGCATATGGTGACGGTCGAAGACGGCGTCTTCGGCACGCTGGCGGATTCGAGCGCTGTTATCAAAGGCCTGTCGCGGCTTGGCGAGTTAGAGCGTTAAAATCGATGCCGTATCGCCGGGCACCAGGCAATGCAGATTTTTGGACGCCAGAGGGGGTGTGAAGGATCGCTACGGAACGGTTTTCAGCGCAATTCACCCCGCCGCGCGCGTCTCCAGTCCCGCGCGAGACGCGTACGCCCCAGGCTGGAATGCGTCGGTTTCGCGACGCGCCAGCGAATTGCGCAGCAGCGCGATCGTTTCCCGGCCTGCCGTGGCGATCTCGCGCGGCGTGTCGACGCCGACAATCATGAATTCATCGATCCCGAGAGCGGCATAGGCAAGCAGCGACAGGGCAGCCTGAGCCGGTGGCCCGGAAAGGTCGACCGCCTTGTGGCCGGTGGCGGCGGCGCCTTGGTGAATCCTGACTGGAAGCGCAAAGCGCAGCTTGCCGGCGCGGCCATGTTCGGCGGCGGCGCCCCGCACACGCTCCATCATCTGCCGGACCTCTTCGATAGAGCCCGGCGCCAGTTCGAAGACATCGGCATGCCGGCCGGCCACCTTGAGCGCCGTTCCGGATTGCCCGCCCATACGGATGATCAGGTCGGCGCCGTGCGGACCCTTGCGCGGCACGTAGCCGCCCTTGATGCTGTAGAACGCGCCTTCATGGTCGAAGGGCCGATCATTCGACCACAGCCGCTTGAGCAGCACCAGATATTCGTCGATGCGCTGCCAGATGACGGCATGCCCGACCGGCCGTGTTTCGGCATCGGCGTCGCTCAGCGGCTCGCTGATCATCCGCAGCGCCAGCCGTCCGCCGCTTTTCCTGTCGATCGACGCCAGCTGGCGGGCCGCCACGGTCGGTTCAACCACGCCCGCCCAATGCGTGAGCACAACTTCCAGCGACGAGGTGCGGTCGAGCACCTGGGCAGCAAGATCCATGTTGGTCAGCAGCCCGGCCGAGTCGTCGATGACGATCTTGCGGAAGCCGCCATCCTCGATCAGCCCGAGCTTGGTCCCGGTCTCGGCAAAGTCGTAGAAAAAGGGAACTGCGGCGTCCTCGGTCTTGCCGGGAACATGCGTGAACTCGATCGGCATTGCCATCTCCTCCATTGTGTCAGGCGCGCGCAGGCGCACCGAGGATTCGGTTCATTCAACTCCGATAGCCTGAAAGCGGTGGGGCAGCTAACCCCGGTCGATCTGACGACTCTAGGGGATAAGACCCAGAACAACGGCCCCGGTGAACACGAACGCAAGGGCAAAGACGACATAGGCGAAGGCACCGGCATAGGCCGGGCGAAAGGTCTGGGCATTGGCCAGCCTCTGGCCGCTGCGATCCGTCTGGGCGTTCTGGATATAGGACATATCGACCTCCGTCTCGCCGGTTAATCTATAAAACTTGTAGACTTTGTCGATTGCTATTTTTTGGCTACAGGCAGAATAATTTTCCCCTGAACGCCTAGAAATTGGTGGCTACTTGCTGAGAGAGCCCGTCCGGCGACCGATCGACATGACATGTCCGTTTCGCCTCCGCACCTGAATGTACCCTATAGCCTTGTCCGCGCTGCACCCAATTCGTGGATTGGCCGCCCAGTGCGGGCGCGGTAGCATCGCCCAACCAGCAAAGCGAAATCGTCAAAGAGGGAGCGAGGAAATGGGCACAAGACTGGCCGGTAAGGTCGCCATCATCTCGGGTGGCGCGACAGGCATGGGCGGGGCGGCCTCGGAACTGTTCGCCGCCGAAGGCGCCAAGGTGGCGATCATCGACCGTAACGGCGAGGCGGCTGCGGCCACTGCAGCAGCGATACGCGCGCGCGGCCACGTCGCCGAGCATTTTGTCGCCGACGTCTCCGACGAAGCTCAGGTCGAGGCGGCCGTGAAGGGCGCGACGGAAAAACTCGGGCCTGTCACCGTGCTGTTCAACCACGCCGGCACCATCGTGATCAAACCCTTCCTGGAGACGACGGTCCAGGAGTGGGACTGGCTGCATGCCGTCAATGTGCGCTCGATGTTCCTGATGACGCGTGCCGTGCTGCCCGGCATGATTGCGGCCGGCGGCGGCTCTATCGTCTGCACCTCGTCGATCTCGGCGGTGGCGGCGACGCCGAACGAAGTGCTCTACGACACCACCAAGGGCGCCTGCCACATGTTCGCGCGCGCCATCGCCGTCGAATTCCGCGACCGCAACATCCGCTGCAACGCGATCTGCCCCGGCTTCATCCGCACGCCGCACGGCCTGCGCGAAGTCGCCGATCTCGGCAAGCTCGGCGTCGACGTCTCCGACGCCGCACTTGCCGCGCAGCAGGGCCGCATCGGCGAGCCGCAAGAGGTGGCGAGGGCGGCGCTTTACCTGGCCAGCGACGAGTCTAGCTTCGTCAACGGCACGCATCTGTTCGTCGACAACGGCTTTACCGCGATGTGAGGCTTTCCAGTATCCAGGTTCTTCGTCAGCTTGGCGCCCTTCCTCTACCCCGTCGATCGGGGGAGAGGTGTCGAGCGTAGCTCGACGGAGGGGGGGTCGACCGTTGGCGCGGCACAGGAAGGTTCTTGCGCCTTGGTCCCCTTTCAATATCCGTTGGCGGCCGTTGCCGGGTGGTTCCCCCACTCCGTCGCTGCTTCGCAGCGCCACCTCTCCCCCCTCCGGAGGGAGAGGAAAGGACACCAAGTCCTACTCGCTTACCGCTCTTCCCGTCGAAATGGCTTGAGCAGTGCCGACGGCGCCACCGCGTTGCGCGACATCACCGCCATGGCGACGATGGTGAAAATGAACGGCAGCATCAGGAACGCCTCGTAGGGGATATGTCCGAGCCCGCTCGCCTGCATGCGCAATTGCAAGGCGTCGACGAAGGCGAACAGAAGTGCCGCACCCGCCGAACGCCACGGGTCCCAGCGTCCGAAGACGACCAGCGCGATCGCCACCCAGCCGCGCCCCGACACCACGCCGAAGGTGAAGGCGTTGAACTGCGCCATCGACAGGAAGGCGCCGGCCAGACCCATCAGCGCCCCGCCGAGGATGACCGCCTCGAAACGCGCGGCGATGACGCTGACGCCGGCCGAATCGGCGGCGCGCGGGTTTTCGCCGACCATGCGCACCGACAGGCCCCATGGCGTGCGGTAGAGCACGAAGGCGGCCAGCGGGATCGCAAGGATCGCCATGTAGACCAGCGCAAACTGGTTGAACACCGCCGGCCCGAGCACCGGAATGTCGGACAGGATCGGGATCGGCAGTGTCTGAAAACCCTTGATGTTCGGCGGCACCGATTGCTGGCCGAAGATCAGCCGGTAGAGGAAATAGGCAAGGCCCGAAGAGAATAGCGTCACGCCGATGCCGCAGACATGCTGGCTGAGGCCTAGCGCCACAGTGAACAGCGCGTGCAGCGCGCCCATGAGCATGCCGGTCAGCACCGCCGCCAACACGCCCAGCCACAGGCTGCCGCTGAGGCTGGCGGCGGTGAAGCCGGTCATCGCCGACAAAAGCATGATGCCTTCGATGCCGAGATTGAGCACGCCGGCGCGCTCGGAGAACATTTCGCCGAGCGTCGCAAAAGCCAGCGGCGTGGCGATTCGGATGATGGCGGCGAGGAAGCCGACCTGAAAGATCTGTTCGAACACCGCGCTCATCGGGCCGCTCCGACACGGCGGATGCGATAGGCGGTGAACAGCAGCGCCACCAGCATGGCAAGCAACGCGGTTCCCTGGATGACATCGCTGAGGAAGGCCGGCACGCCGGTCGCCCGCGACATCGCCTCGGCGCCGGTCATCACGGCGGCAAGAAAGATCGCCGCCGGCACCACGCCAAGCGGGTTGAGCCGCGCCAGCATGGCAACGACGATGCCGGAATAGCCGTAGCCCGGCGAGATGTCGCTCATCACCTGGAAATGCACGCCGCCGACCTCGCCGACGCCGGCCAGCCCCGCCAGCGCACCGGACAGCAACGCTGTCGAGAGCAGCACGCGTTCGACGTTGATGCCGCCATATCTAGCGGCTTCCGGGTTTTCGCCGGTGACCCTGATCCGGAAGCCAAGCGTCGTGCGCACGATCAGGAACCAGATCAGCGGTGCCGCGATCAGCGCCACGACGACGCCGAGATGCAGTCTTGTGCCTTCGAGCAGCACCGGGAAATTGGCCGAATCCTCGATCGGCGGCGAGATCGGATAACCGCTGAAGGAGTCCTTCCACGGCCCCTCGATCAGCGCCATCAGCGCATAGTAGATGACCGAGTTGAGCAGCAGCGAACTGACGACATCGTCGACCTTGAATTTTACGCGCAATGTCGCCGGCACCAGCGCCACCGCAGCGCCGGCGGCAGCACCCGCCACCGCCATCAAGACCATGGCGAGCGGCCCAGGCATCGGGATGGCGCCGACAAAGCAGCTGGCAACCGCGCCGGCCAGCAACTGCCCCTCGGCGCCGATGTTCCAGAATTTGGCCCGGAAGGCGACCGCGACCGCCAGCCCGGTAAAAATCATCGGCGCGGCGCGCACCATCGTCTCGGTGATCGCATAGCTGTCACCCAGCGAGGCCGTGAACATCACGCCATAGGCTTCGAGCACGCCGGCGCCGGCCAGCGCGATGAGGCCGCTGCACAAGATGAGCGTTGCTCCGATCGCCAGCAATGGCAAAGCGAGGTTGAACCAGGCAGGAGTGCTTGCGCGGACTTCCAGGCGGAACATTAGGCGGCACCCTCTGTTCGGTCTGTCGAACAAGGATTCTGACGAAGAGGGACCCCCACCCCTAGCCCCTCCCCACAAGGGGGAGGGGAACTCTCGGAGGCGCTGACCACGACAAAACGGCTGAAGTTTGGGCTCGGAAGCTGTGTGACCGGAGCGCGGCAGCATCCCCCTCCCCCTTGTGGGGAGGGGTTAGGGGTGGGGGTCAGCGCCGCCAGAAGGTTCATCTAGACTCTCCCCTCCGCCCCGGTCATCATCAGGCCAAGCCGCGCGATCGTCGCATCGGCACTGTCGAGCGTGCCGGCGATGCGGCCCTCATACATCACCGCGATGCGGTCGCAGAGCACCAGCAGCTCTTCGAGATCCTCGCCGATGACGATGATGCCGCAGCCCTTCGCTCGCATGTCGAGGAACTTTTCATGGATGAAACGGGCGGCACCGATGTCGAGGCCGCGCGTCGGCTGCGAGACAACAAGCACCTTCGGATCGAAGGCGAGCTCGCGTGCCAGCAGCGCCTTCTGCAGATTGCCGCCGGACAGCGCGCCGGCGCGCGTCATCGGCCCGGGGCACCTGATATCATAGGCCTTGATCTGCTCTTCGGTGAAGGCGCGGATCGCATCCGGCTTGAGCAGGCCCCTGCTGCTGAAAGCGGCGGTGCCGATGCGCGGCAACACCATCGAATCGGCAAGCGGCAGGTTGGTGACCAGCCCCGTCGTCATGCGGTCTTCCGGAATGCGGCCAAGACCGAGCGCCTGCACTTCGCGCGGCGAGAACCGTGTGACCTTGCTGCTGGCGATCGTCATCTGGCCGGCGTCAGGCACACGCGTCCCGGAGATCACCTCCGCCAAGGCACGCTGGCCATTGCCCGACACGCCGGCAATGCCGAGGATCTCGCCGGCACGAACGGCAAGCGACACATCGCGCAGCGGCGTACCCGAATGATGCGATGTCGAGATGCCCTTGAGGGTGAGCACATCAGCACCGGGCGTCGATGGTCCCCGCGCCGGCGGCGCGATCTCGTGGCCGCACATCAGTTGCGCCATTGCGGCCGATGTCGTGTTGGCCGGGTCATCGACGTGGCCGGCGACGCGGCCATGCCGCAGCACCGTGCAGCGATGCGTCAGCGCCCGCACCTCGTTGAGCTTGTGCGAGATGAAGATGATGCCGAGGCCTTGCGCCGCCATCGACCGCAATGCCGAAAACAGTCCGTCGACCTCGCTCGGCGCCAGCACCGCCGTCGGCTCGTCGAGGATCAGCAGCCTGGCGCCGCGAAACAGCGCCTTGACGATTTCCAGCCGCTGCTGTTCGCCGACCGACAGCGCCGAGACGGGAAGAGCCGGATCAAGCGTCAGTCCATGCTGCCTGCTGATTTCTGCCAGTCGCGCCAGCCCGCCGGCGCGGTCGATCCGCCCTGTCTTGCCGGGAATGCCGATCAAAAGGTTTTCCAGCACAGTGAGCCGTGGCGCGAGGTGAAAATGCTGGTGCACCATGCCGATGCCGGCGGCCAGCGCATCGGCCGAACTGGTGATCCGGACCGGTTGGCCCTGGATGAGAATTTCACCCGCGTCGGGCGCATAGGCGCCGAACAGCACGTTCATCAGCGTCGTCTTGCCGGCGCCGTTCTCGCCCAGTAGCCCGAGGATTTCGCCGGGAGCGACGCTGAGGTCGACAGCCTCGTTGGCCTTGACCGCGCCAAAGCTCTTGGTGATGCCGCGCATTTCGATGAGGGGGGCGGGCAAGGGTGCTCCAATTGGCTCTGATCGATGGGATGCGCTGCACCCCCCTCTGTCCTGCCGGATGTCACTTTCGGCCTTCGCCAATTTTCCGCCCTGAAAAAACGGCGCGTCAACGAAGCTGCCAATCTCCCCCCTTGAGGGGGAGATGTCCGGCAGGACAGAGGGGGGCGCCTGGCACCACCCCCTAAAGACCGGCTATCAATCCGAAACCGGCGTGTTCTCGTCGACATCGACCCGGAAATTGCCTTCCAGGATCTCGGCCTTCTTCTTCTCGACCAGATCCTTGACGTCCGTCGGCAGCGTCTTGTCGAATTTGTGGTAGGGCGCCAGATGCGAGCCGCCCTTGGCCATGCGCGAGAAATCGCCATAGTCCTGCGCGGTAAAGACGCCGGCCTTGACCAGTTTGATCGCCTGCTCGACGGTCGGATACATGTCCCAGACCGGGCCGGTAATCACCGTGTCCGGGCCGAGGCTCGACTGGTCGGACATGTTGGAGATGGCGAGGATCTTCTTGTCCACCGCCGCTTCGATGACGCCGAAGCGCTCGGCATAGATGACGTCGACACCGGCGTCGATCTGCGCGACCGCCGCCTCCTTGGCCTTCGGCGGGTCGAAGAAGGAACCGATGAAGGCGACCTTCTTCTTGATGTTGGGATTGACCTCCTTGGCGCCGGCGAAGAACGCGTTGACCAGCCGGTTCACTTCCGGAATGCCCATCGCCGCGACGGCGCCGATCGTGCCCGACTTCGACATCTTGCCAGCGATCATGCCGGAGAGGTAGGCCGGCTCGTGAATCCAATTGTCGAAGACGCCGAAATTGGGTTCCGCCGGCCCGGCGCCCGAGCCGAACAGGAAGGCGGTCTTCGGAAACTGCTTGGCGGTGCGGCGCGACTCGCGCTCGGCGGCGAAGGCATCGCCCAGCATCAGCTGGTAGCCGCCTTGTGCATATTCGCGCATCACGCGGCTGAAATCGGCGGTCTGCACCTTCTCCGACCATTTGTACTCGATGCCGAGTTCCTTCTCGGCTTTCTGCAAGGCGACATGGATCTGGTTGTCCCATGGCTCCTCGATCGGCGTGGCGAAGATCGCCGCCACCTTCAGCTTCTTGTCCTTGCCGAAGGCAGCGCCCGGCAGCATCGCCGCGGCCAGGCCAAGTGCGCCCAGCTCCAGCACGTTGCGTCGCGAAAGCCCGTCGCGTTCTATCTGGACTCTGTTCTTCCGGTTTTTCATTGCATTCCCCTCTGTTCGACAGCCGTGTCGAGCCGGCTGTTCGTGAAAATATCAGACGGGGAACTATGGAACGGGTCCGGACTTTTGTCCACGTGGTCAAATTTGACCACGCACCGGATTCTCGATCTTGGCCGGCCAAAAGAGGGCTGCCGGTCAGACCCGTTCGAGCGCGATCGCGATGCCCTGGCCGACGCCGATGCACATGGTCGCCAGCGCGTAGCGGCCGCCGCGTTCGCGAAGCTCCAGCGCCGCCGTACCGGAAATGCGGGCGCCCGACATGCCCAAGGGATGGCCGAGCGCGATGGCACCGCCATTCGGGTTGACGTGCTCCGCGTCCTCGGCGATGCCGAGCTGGCGCAGCACGGCGATGCCTTGCGAGGCAAAGGCTTCGTTGAGTTCGATGACATCGAACTGTTTTGGCGCCAGCCCGAGCCGCGCGCAGAGCTTTTGCGTCGCCGGCGCCGGACCTATGCCCATGATGCGCGGCGCCACACCGGCGGCGGCACCACCGAGGATGCGGGCGATCGGTGTCAGGCCGTATTTCTTGATGGCAGTCTCGGAGGCAACGATCAGCGCCGCCGCCCCGTCATTGACGCCGGAGGCGTTGCCGGCCGTCACCGTGCCGCCCTGCCGGAACGGCGTCGGCAGCTTGGCCAGCGCCTCGACCGTTGAGCCCGCTCGCGGATGCTCGTCCTTCGAGACGACCACCGGATCGCCCTTGCGCTGCGGGATCGTCACTGGGGTGATTTCCTTGGCCAGCCGGCCATTGGCCTGTGCGGCGACCGCCTTGTCCTGGCTGCGCACGGCAAAGGCGTCCTGGTCGGCGCGAGACACCGAAAAATCCTCGGCGACGTTCTCGCCGGTCTCCGGCATCGAATCGACGCCATACTGCTTCTTCATCAGCGGATTGACGAAGCGCCAGCCGATTGTGGTGTCGTAAATCTCGGCATTGCGCGAAAATGCCGTGTCGGCCTTGGGCATGACGAAGGGCGCGCGGCTCATCGATTCGACACCGCCGGCGATCATCAATTCCGCCTCGCCGGCCTTGATGGCGCGCGCGGCAATGGTCAGCGCATCCATGCCCGAGCCGCACAGGCGATTGACGGTCGAGCCCGGGATCTCCTTCGGCAGCCCTGCCAGCAGCAGCGCCATGCGCGCCACGTTGCGATTGTCCTCGCCAGCCTGGTTGGCGCAGCCATAGACGACATCGTCCACCGCCTGCCAGTCGATGCCAGGATTGCGCTCGACCAGCGCTCTTAGCGGGATGGCGCCGAGATCGTCTGATCGTACCGAAGACAGCGAACCGCCAAAACGGCCGATCGGCGTGCGGATATAGTCGCAGATATAGGCCTCGGCCATGTCATGCAGCCTTTGTTTTTCCGGTTCCCTCATGCGCCGCCTTGGTGCGGGCCTGCAGGTCACGCAATGTCTTGAGTTCGAGTTCGCTTGGCGCCGGCGTTTCGTCAAGCGCTTGGGCGAATTTTACCAACCAGCCACAGCTCTCCTGCACCTGCTCACGTGTGACGCCTGGATGCAGCGACACGACGGTGAATTCCTTGCTCACCGGATCCGGCTTCCAGATGGCGAGATCGGTGATCAGCAAGGTCGGGCCTGATGTCTCGATGCCAAGGCGTTGGCGATGATCGCCGCCCTCGCCATGGCCGAAGGAGGTGAAGAAATCGATCTTCTCGACCATGCCGCGCTTGGTCTGCGCCATGGTGATGTAGATCTCCTTCGACGACGTCGCGATCTCCGGCGCGCCGCCGCCGCCGTGCAGCCTGGTCTTGGGATGGAAATAGTCGCCGATGACCGTGGTGTTGATGTTGCCGAACTTGTCGAGCTGCGCCGCCCCGAGGAAGCCGATCGAGATGCGGCCGCCCTGCAGCCAATAGCGGAACATCTCCGGCACCGCGACGGTGGTCACAGCAGTCTCGCACAATTCGCCGTCGCCGATCGACAGCGGCAGCACGTCTGGCGCAGTGCCGATCGTGCCGCTCTCGTAGATCAAGGTAATGTCGTGCGCATGTGTCAGCCGCGCCACATTGCAGGCGGCGGACGGCGCACCGATGCCGACGAAGCAGACATCGTCATTGCGCAGCGCGCGGCTGGCGGCGATCATCATCATCTCGTTGGGGGTGAAGCCCAAGGGCTTCTGATCGCCGCTCATGCCACTTTCCTCAGATGCTCGACGCGGGCCGCGAAATCGCCGGCGCTCTTCTCGATGACGTTGACCTGCATCCACGCCTGGAATTTCTCGCGGTCGGCGGCGATCTCGTCCCATTCCAGATAGGCCGCATTGTCGCGCGCATAGTAGCCATGCGCGTAGGACGGATGCGAACCGCCGGGCACCACCGATATCGCCGCGATCGTCCAGCGAGGCAGCACGGTCAGATTGGGGTGCAGATCGTCGAAATTGTCGACCACTTCCTCGACCGTCACCACCGCGCGCCTGGCCGCCAGCACCGCTTCCTTCTGGATGCCGATAATACCCTCGACCAGCACATTGCCTTGTCTGTCGGCCTTCTGCGCGTGGATGAAGGTGACGTCGGGCCGGATCGAAGGGACAGCCGCCAGCACTTCGCCGGTGAACGGACAAGTCACCGATTTGATGTTCGGATTGACCGCCGCGAGGCCGGCGCCGCGATAGCCGCGAAACACAGCGCAAGGCAGACCGGCCGCACCTGCCTCATAGGCGTTGGCCATGCCGGCATGGCTGTGCTCTTCGATCTCGATCGACCTAGGAAAACCGTTCTCGATGGCATCGCGGGCGCGCCTAAGCAAGCCGACGCCGGGATTGCCGACATAGGAGAAGACGATCTTCTTCGCCATGCCCATGCCGATCATCTGGTCGTAGATCAGGTCCGGCGTCATGCGGATCAGGGTTAGGTCACGAAAGCCCTGGCGGATCGCCTCATGCGCCGCCGCCGTCGGAATCAGATGAGTGAAGCCCTCGAAGGCGACCGTGTCGCCATGGTTCAAATTCTCCGCCACGGCCTGTTTGAGCGGCAGGAACTTGACCATCGCTTCGGCTCCGGATTGAGAAAGTTCGTATTGCGAACATATGTTTCGTATGTGATACTTTCTACGTTAAGCGAGGGCGTGGAGTCAATCCTGACGCCGATGCCGTTCTGCGGAGACAAGATGGACGAAGAGGCCGTTTCCCGTGATCATGTCGGCTCGCTTGAGCGCGGCCTTGCCGTCATGGAGATCCTGGCCCGGCACCCTTCGGGCATGACGCTGACCGAAATGGCCGAGGAAGCGGGTCTGACCCGTGCGGGCGCTCGCCGTTTTCTGCTGACGCTTGTCGCCACTGGCTACGCCACACAGGCCGGCCGCGTGTTCTCGCTGTCGCCGCGCCTGCTGACGGTTGCCCGCACCTGGCTCGGCGGCGCCTCGCTATGGGCCTTCGCCGCCCCCATCATGCGCGCGGTCGCCGCTCAGCTGAACGAGGCCTGCTCGGCAGCCATCCTGTCGGGTGAGGATGTCGTCTATGTCGCCCGCATTCCCGGCCGCCGCATTCTCAGCGTGTCACTCGATGTCGGCACCAGGCTGCCTGCCTATTGCACCTCGATGGGGCGCATCCTGCTCGCGGGCCTGACATCAGGGGAATTGGACGTATTTCTCGGCCAGGCAACGATCGAAAAACGAACGCCGAAGACGATCATCGATACCAGCCTGCTGGCCAACGCCATCGGCAAGGCCAAGGCAGACGGTTTTGCCATCGTCGACGAGGAACTGGAACTCGGCCTGCGCTCGATCGCCGTGCCGATCCGTGACCGCTCTGGGAGCACGGTCGCGGCCATCAACGTCTCGACCCAGTCCGCACGTTTTTCCGTCGCCGAGATGGAGCGGGAAATCCTGCCGGCGCTGCTTGGAGCCAGGCAGCGTATCGAGGATTTTTTTGTGGTCTGAGAGGCCTTCTCCAGTAACCTTCAATGTCGACGGGACAGCGCCCCCCTCTGCCCTACCGGGCATCTCCCCCACTTGGGGGGAGATCGGACGTCACGCCGGCTTTCGCCAATCTCCGACGGCGCAGGAGTGGGCGAAGCGACGAAGCTGCCAATCTCCCCCCTTGCGGGGGAGATGTCCGGCAGGACAGAGGGGGGCGCGAAGGATCGCGGCTTTTGCACTTTGTCGCCGCCCCGCTGGCCCTCAATGCTTGATGCGATCCCTCATCGCATACCACAGCATGCCAAGCACATAGAGCGGAACGCGCAACGCTGTGCCGCCTGGAAACGGCATCGGCGTCAGCGTCGAGAACAAATCGAGCCGCGCGGCGTCGCCCGTGATCGCTTCGGCCAGCAGCTTACCCGACAGCGTCGACAGGATGACGCCCTTGCCGGAATAGCCATGCGCGAAATAGACCTCGCCATAATGCCCGACATGCGGCAGCCGCGACGTCGTCACCGACACCAGCCCACCCCAGGCATGGTCGATGCGGCAGCCCTGAAGTTGCGGGAAAGTGGCTTCCATGTGCGGCCGCACGAAGCCGGCAATGTCGGCCGGCGGCGATGGCGTGTAACGCTCGCCGCCTCCGAACAGCAGGCGGCCATCCGCCGACATCCGGTAATAGTTGACGACGAAGCGGGTATCGGACACCGCGACATTGGCCGGGATGACATTGCGCTTGCCCTCCAGCGGCTCGGTGGCGATGATGTAGTTGCCGACCGGCATGATGCGGCTGTTGACGCGCGGCTCCAGTCCATCGAGCAGCGCATCGCCCGCCAGCACGACGTATTTTGCCCGGACCGAACCCTTTGCTGTCGAGACCCGGATCGAAGGCTCGCGCTCCAGCCGCACGGCAACGGAATTCTCGTGGATGGTGACGCCGGCAGCGACCGCGGCGCGGGCAAGGCCGAGCGTGTAATTCAGCGGATGCATGTGGCCGCCAAGCGGCTCGTACATCGCGCCGTGATAGGGCGTATCGACCTTGCCGCGTGCCTCCGCCGCCGACAGGATTTCGGCGTGCGGGAACTTCATCACCGTGGCCAGGCACTCAGCTTCTTCCTCAAGGTCTCTGAGATCGGAGCCATTGACCGCGCCAACCAGATGGCCGGTCAACCTGAGATCGCAGTCGATGGCGTGGCGTTCGATGATATCGAGCACCAGGCCGCGCGCCTCGAAGGCGAGATCGAACAGCACCTTTGCCCGCTCGGGCCCATAGAGCTTGACCAGACCCTTGGCGCCCTTGCGCAGGCCGGGGATCATCTGGCCGCCATTGCGCCCCGATGCGCCCCAGCCGATCTTGCCGCCTTCGAGCAGCACCACTTTCAGGCCACGCTCGGCGGCGTGAAGGGCGGCAGAGAGCCCGGTGCAGCCGCCGCCAACCACGACAAGGTCAGCGTCGACATCGCCCTGCAGGGCAGGATGATCCGGCGACGGATTAGCCGTCGCGACATAGTAGGATTTGCCGATATCCAAACCGGAATTAAAGCCCTCGGAATTGAAGCCCATCACTACACCTTCAGCAGCAGGTGATCGCGTTCCCAGCTCGTCACCACGCCCTGGAACAGATCGAGCTCCACGCTCTTGACGCGCAGATAGGTCTGGAAGAAATCCTCGCCGAGCAGTTCCCGCACCGGGTCGCAAGCAGCGAAACGGTCAAGCGCCTCCTCCATGGTCTTCGGCAGCGTGCTTTTGATCTTGTAGGCGTTGCCCGACGCCTCGGCCGACCGTGCGAGCTTTCGCTCGACGCCGAGATAGCCGGCAAGCAGCGAGCCGGCGATTGCCAGGTAGGGATTGGAATCAGCTCCCGGAAGCCGGTTCTCCACCCGCCGAGCGGCACGGCCGCCAGCCGGCACGCGTAGGCCGCAGGAGCGATTGTCATGCGACCATTCGATGTTGGCCGGCGCGCTGTGGTTCGGCCTTATGCGGCGGAACGAGTTCACGTTGGGCGCAAACAGCAGCATGATTTCGGGGACATATCTCTGCAGGCCGCCGATGAAATGGCCGAACATCGCGGTGTCGGCATCGTCGCTACCGGCAAACAGCGTCTTGCCGGCCTCGTCGATGACGGACATGTGCAGATGCATCGAGCTTCCCGCCTGCGCGGCGATCGGCTTGGCCATGAAGGTGGCGTGCATGCCGCTTTGCTGGGCGGCCTGGCGCGTCAATCGCTTGAACAGCAGCACCTTATCGGCCAGCGGCAGCGCATCGCCATGCAGGAAATTGATCTCCAGCTGTGCCGTACCCGATTCATGGATCAGCGTATCGAGCGGCAGTCCGGCCGCCGCCGCATAATCATAGATGCGCCGGATCACCGGCTCGAACTCCTCGAGCGCCGCCATGTCATAGGGATGCTGCACGGTCTCCGCGCGGCCATTGGCGCCGACCGGCGCGGTTAGAGGCTGGTCCGGATCGGGATTGGGCGCGGTGAGATAGAATTCAAGCTCCGGCGCCACCACCGCCCGCCAGCCGCGCTGGCGATAGAGATCGAGCACGGCCCGCAGCACATGGCGTGGCGAGGCCATCCATGGCCGGTTGTCCATGTGGAAGGCATCGGCGAAAACATAGGCCTTGCCAGCACCAGCGCCCGGCGCCAGGCAGAGCGTCGAAACATCAGGCACCATGCGCATATCCGGGTCCGAATAAGCAAAACCCTCGTCGATCGAGCCGGAATAACGGCCGTCGATGCTGACCAGGAAAGCACTGCTCGGCAAATAGAGCGCACGGTCCTCCAGCGCCTGGAGGAATTTGGCCGTCGGCAAGGCCTTGCCGCGCAGCACGCCATTCATGTCCGGCACCAGGCACTCGACCTCGTTGATGCCGTGCTGGGCCAACCAGGCTTTGGGATCCTTACCGCTGGAGAGTGAGGTATTCACGTTATTGTCAGGCATTTCATTCATGTCCGTATCAGAGAGAGTATGGCTTGCGCGGCCACATCCGTTCCAGGTTTCAGCGCCATTTGGGCTGCATTGTCCCTGAGGCGGGCGCGCATGGCGTCGTCGGCCAGCAGGCCGAGAATCGCTCTCTCCAGTACTCCTTCGGTCCAGGCGTCACGGCCGATATGGTCGCCGACGCCGGTCTCTCCGGCGCGCCGCGCATTGTCATGTCCGTCCCAGCAATAGGGCATGATCAGCGACGGCACGCCGAAGCGCAGCGCTTCGCAAAAGCTGTTGTTGCCGCCGTGATGGATGAACAGGTCGGATTTCGCCACCACCGAAGGCTGCGGAAACCAGGCGTCGAGATAGACGTTGTCCGGCACCGCGCGATAGGCATCGCGCAAGCCGCCGGCATTGACGATGAAGCGCGCCGGCAGCCTGTCGAACACCGCCAGCATGCGCTCGATCAGCCCGACATCCATGGCGCCGAGACTGCCGAAGCTGAGATAGACCAGCGGCCCGCCATTGCGCGGGAAAACTGGCACCTCGAACGGCCCTTCCGAACGCACGCAGCCTTCCAGATAGATGAAGCGGGCCGGGTCGAGCGGCTCGGCGCGCTCGCGGCGCACGATCGCGGGGGTCAGCAGCAAATTGAGGTCGGGGGAGGTCTCGAGGAACTGACCCTTCGGCAGCGGCCCCAGTCCGGCATCCGCCCGGAAACGATTGAAGCGGTCATGCGCCGGTGCCGAGGCCTTGAGATAGCGCGCCTCGAACGCCGCGCGTTGCGGGTCATCAGTGCCAAGCCCCGACAGATAGGGTGGCACATTGGCGTCCGGCAGCTCGGTCTCGGCGCACGAGACGACACGCACCCACGGGCAGCCGGCGGCGGCGATCGCCGGGAACATGATGACATTGTCGAGAACCACCGCGTCCGGCTTCAGCCGCGCCAGCAACTGGCGCAGCGGCGCCTCGGCATTGACCGCGGTGTCGACGATCGCTTGCCAGGTCGGCGCGACATAGGTTTCCAACTGATCGATCGGGCTCAGCCTGAAATGCGGCAGGTGCCTGCGCACGAAGGCCTGCCAGTAGCTCTGGCGTTCGCTGTCGCTCAGTGGCTCGTCGGTCGGCAGCTGGTATTCCTGAAAACCATAGTCGGCAAAGACGCCGGAGAAGCCGGCATGGCAGATGAACACGGGCCGGGCACCTCGCGCACGCAATGCCTGCGCGATGCCGACGCAATTCAACGCCGCGCCGAAACTCGCTTCGGGAAACAGCGCGATGGTCGGGCTGGCTTTACGCGTCAATTAATCCTCGTCATTCCGGCCGGCTGATCATGCCGAACAGCGCGGGAGCCCCGCGGCTGGCCGCTTGTGGTCGCTGGTTGCGGGAGAGCCGCAGATGAATGCGAAGCAGATCGGCCGCCACCTCATACTGCAGGCTTTCAAGATGGTCGAGTATAACAAGGTGTTCGCGCAGCGATTGCCGCAAGCGGAAGACGTTGACGCCGGCATAGATGCCCGGCAGCCGGCGCAGCCTGAGGTGATCGGACAGCGCGTCGGCAACGAAGCGGTTGGCGCAGCCCTCGGCCAGCATACCGTGAAAATCGATATCCAGCCGCTGGAACTCGCGCGTGTCGAATGCGGCGTCCGGCAATGCCACCAGCGCTTCCATGCCCTGGCGCAACGCCGCCGCCCGCGCGCCGTCCAGCCGGAAGCCCGGCGTCAGGATGGCCGCGGGCTCCAGCAGCAAGCGGAACTCGTAGCTGTCGCCTTGTGCTTCCGGATCGCCGGGCGTGCGCCGAAACAGCCAGGACTGACCAGGCGCACGGTCGAGCAGATTCTCTTCGGTCAGTTTATTGAGAGCTTTTAGTACCGTCTTGCGCTCGGCATTGTAGCGCCGCATCAGCCCTGCGACCGTCACCGTCTGGTCCAGCCGCCGCGCCGAGCGGTCGCGCAGGATCGCCTCGGCCAGTTCATCCTCCTCGGCAGCGGGCAATTCTGTGGCGACCGAAGCCTGCGCGGTGAGGTCGATTGCCAGGTGATAACCGGAATCCGCCTCCCAGCGTACGACGCCCCGCTCCGCGAGCAGGCCGAGCGCCGCCCGCACCGGCGTGCGCGAGACATTGCACAGCGACGCGATCTGCTGCTCCGGCAAGCGTGCGCCGGGTTCAAAACCGCGCTGCCGCGCCACATCCAGGATGCGCTGCGCCAGGTCGAGATGGTTGGTGCGAGGTCGTCGGGCTGCGGCTTGCATGAGTGATCTCGTGAACGGACGTGACCGCATTGATTTGACCGATCGCCTGCGCGGACGCAATCGGCCAGATTCCTCGGTCGCTTGACAAATTATGGATTGACGTACTTTTTTCTGCAATAGTACTGTCAGGACAATCGGCGAGAAAAAGACCGAGGGAACAGGATCATGGCAGCGGCATGGGTCGCAGCCGGCGAATGAAATTCGACGATCAACCGGAATGGGAGTCTGTCATGACCGCTACCAGCCTGCGGCGCCGTGCGCTGAAAACATCTTCGATCGCACTCGGCCTGGCCTTGGCGCTGTCCGCGCCGGCGATGGCCGCCGACCTCGTCATTTCCAACTGGGACGGCTACATGGCGCCAGACGCCATGGCCGCCTTCAAGACCGCGACCGGCGTCTCCGGCGAAGTCGTGGTCCACGCCACCAATGAAGAGATCATGGGCAAGCTCATCGCCGCCGGCGGCAAGGGTTATGACGTGGTCTTCGTTTCCTCGCCCTTCGCCGAAGTGTTGAACAAGCTCGGCCTGATCGAGCCGATCGACCATGCCAAGATACCGAACCTCGCCAATCTCTATCCGGAAGCGACCAAGCTGCCGCACGATGTCGGCAATGCATTCTCCGTCCCCTACACCTGGGGCACCACCGGCCTCTGCTACCGCTCGGATCTAGTCAAGACAGTGCCGACCAGCTGGAGCGATCTGCTTAGCCCTTCCGACGAATTGAAGGGCAAGACCACCATGCTGGCCACCGACCGCTGGCTGCTGGCCGCCGGGCAGCTCGACAAGGGCTATTCGGTCAACGAAACCGACTCGGCCAAGATGGCCGAGGTGAAGGACCTGCTGATCTCGGCCAAGAAAACCCTGCTCGCCTATGACGACACCACCTTCTATTCCAAGCTGGTTTCGGGCGAAGCGCTGATGGTGCAGGCATGGGACGGCTGGTGCAATTACGGCATAGCCGACAAGCCCGAGATCAAATACGTCATCCCCAAGGAAGGTTCCGACCTCTGGGTCGACACGATGGTGGTGATGAAGGCCTCCGCCAACAAGGACGCCGCCTTCCAGTTTATCAACTTCATGCTCGACGCCAAGAACCACGCCTGGGCGGCGCAGAACATCGACTACAAGGTGCCGAACAAGCCGGCGATGGAAAGCCTGCCAGCCGATTTCCTGACCAAATTCCCCAACATGGCGATGCCGGTGGCGGACCTCGTCAAGTTCGAGCAGCTGCGTGACGTCGGCGACGCCCAGCGCGACTATTCGAAGATCGTCAGCGAGATCAAGGCCGCGCAGTAAGCGCTAGTTTCAGCATCTAGGAATCAAGCTTGCATTCCGTGTCGCCCCCCTCTGGCCTGCCGGCCATCTCCCCCTCAAGGGGGGAGATTGGCTGTGGCATCGCTTTGGCCAATCTTCAACGCTTCAGGGTGAGTGGGACCTTGGGGCTGCTAATCTCCTCCCTTGAGGGGGAGATGGCCGGCAGGCCAGAGGGGGGTGCGGCGTGACGCCTCCCGTTCCCTCCCGCTCTTCCCTGCTGATGGCCCCGGCCCTGGCCTGGCTGACTGCGCTGATGGTGGTGCCGTGCGCGCTGGTGCTGGCGCTCGCCTTCTTCCGGCGCGGTATCTATGGCGGCATCGAATACACTTTCACGTTGGAGAATTTCGGCCTGGTCCTCGACCCGCTCTATGCCGGCATCTTCCTCAACTCGGCGCGCATCGCCGGCACCGCGACCTTGATCGCGGCGGTGATCGGCTATGCCGCCGCCTACGCTATCGCAGCCGCCCCGCGCCGGCTGCAGCCAATTTTCCTGTTCTTCGCCGTGTTGCCGTTCTGGTCCAACTATCTGATCCGCACCTATGCCTGGATCGTGCTGCTCAACCGCGAGGGCCTGATCACCCAGTTGCTGCGCTGGTTCGGCTACACCGGCGAACCACCATCAATGCTCTACACGGAAGGCGCCGTCATCGCCGGTCTGGTCTACAACTACCTGCCCTTCGTCATCCTCGCCTGCTATGCGCCGCTGTCGCGGCTCAACCCGGAACTCGCCGAAGCCTCGCGTGACCTCGGCGCCTCCGCCATCACCACATTCAGGCGTGTCATCCTGCCGCTGACCGTGCCCGGCATCGCGGCCGGTGCGGTGTTCGTCTTCGTGCTGTCGATCGGCAATTTCGTCACCCCGGCACTACTCGGCGGCGGCCGCTTCCAGATGATCGGCAATCTCGTCTACGACCAGTTCCTGACCGCCAATGACTGGCCGTTCGGGGCGGCACTCGCCATGGCGCTGATCGCCATCATGCTTCTGGTGCTGATGGCGCAGGCGCTGGCCGCCAACCGCGCCTCGGGCCATGCGGCGCAAGCCGGCGGAGACACCGATGGCTGAGCGCTCCTTCTTTCCCTTCTCCCCGTTCACGGGGAGAAGGTGCCCCGAAGGGGCGGATGAGGGGCGGCGCCAGCTTCTGCAAGGTTGGGCGCTGCCCCTCATCTGCCTGCCGGCATCTTCTCCCCGTGAACGGGGAGAAGGACGCAGTTTGCTTCCGCAGCTCCAAACCATCGGAGGGCAGCGATGAATCAATCTCTTGTTCGCGCTTTCGGCATGCGGACGATTCTCGTTCTCGTCTTCGCTTTCCTCTACATCCCCATCGCCGTGCTGGTGGCGCTTTCCTTCAACGAAGGCGGCTTGCCGACGGCATGGTCGGGCTTTTCGCTGAAATGGTACGCCTCGTTGGCGGGCAATTCCGCGATCCTCTCCGCCGCCCTCAACACGCTGATCGTCGCGCTGGTCTCGACGGCAATCGCCACGCTGCTCGGAACGCTGCTGGCGATCGGCGTCGAGATGCGCCGGCAATACGGCAAGGGTCTCGAAGCGCTGATCTTCGCGCCGATGATCATTCCCGACATCGTGCTGGCGATTGCGCTGCTCTCGTTCTTCTCAATGCTCAACCTGACCATGGGCCTGCACACCATCATTCTCGCCCATGTCGTCTTCAACCTCGCCTTCGTCTGCTCGGTGGTGCGCGCGCGGCTGAAGAGTTTCGACTGGTCGATCGTCGAGGCTTCCGCCGATCTCGGCGCTTCCGCCGTCACGACCTTCCGGCGCGTGACATTGCCGGTTATCGCGCCGGCAGTGATCGCCGGCGCGCTGCTTGCCTTCACCCTGTCGGTCGACGAGTTCATTATCGCCTTCTTCACCGCCGGCGCCGGCCGTGCCTCGACGACGCTGCCGATGCAGATCTACGCCATGATCCGCTTCGGCATCACGCCGGAGATTAACGCGCTGGCGACCATCGTCATGGCGGTCTCGATCACCGCGCTGACCCTGTCGCAGCGGCTCAACCGTGGGATCATTGGCCAATGAGCGAACATCGCACGCTTTTGGCCATCGACAATGTGTCGAAGAATTTCGGCCGGGTGACGGCTGTCGACGGCGTCTCACTCGACATCAGAGAGAACGAGTTCTTCGCCTTGCTCGGCCCGTCAGGCTGCGGCAAGACCACGCTGCTGCGCATGCTGGCCGGTTTCGAGACGCCCAATGACGGGCGCATTCTGCTCGACGGCCACGACATCGCCAGGACCCCGCCCAACAAGCGGCCGGTCAATCTGATGTTCCAGTCCTACGCGCTGTTTCCGCATATGAGCGTCCGCGCCAATGTGTCCTACGGCCTCGAAATGGAGCATTTGCCAGCTAAGGAAATCCGCTCCCGCGTCGACGCTATCCTGGCGACCACCGAACTCGTCCCCTTCGCCGACCGCAAGCCGGAGCAATTGTCGGGTGGCCAGAAGCAGCGCGTCGCGCTGGCCCGCGCGCTGGTCAAGCGGCCCCGACTGCTGTTGCTCGACGAACCGCTCGGCGCGCTCGACAAGAAACTGCGCGGCGCCATGCAACTGGAATTGAAGCGCCTGCAGCACGAGGTCGGCATCACCTTCGTCATCGTCACCCACGACCAGGAAGAATCGCTTGTCATGGCCGACCGCATGGCGGTGCTCAAGGATGGCAAGCTGCTGCAATGCGACACGCCGCACGCGATCTATGAGCACCCGGCCGACCGTTTCGTTGCCGACTTCATCGGCGTGATGAATTTTGTGCCGGGCAAGGTGTCAGCCGATGGCGTGCTGACGACAAACGGCACGCGCATTACCGGCAAGGTTCCCGCCACACTTTCGCCCGAGGCATCCGCTGTCGCGTCGGTGCGGCCCGAGCGCATCCGGCTTTTCCCATCGGCCGAGACCGCCAACCGCACCACCGGCACGGTCGAAGCGTTGGCCTATCAGGGCCTCGACCTGCAGCTGCATGTCCGCACGCCCCTGTCGCCAAAACCGTTCCTGGTGCGCGTCACCGCCGATGCCGCCGACCGCCGGCCGGTCTCGTCGGGCGACCAGGTCGAACTGGGCTGGGACCCCGCCGATGTCAGAATTTTCGCAGAATGACAGGAGTAGCTTGATGGCGCAGAAGACGATCGCGTTTTTTCCCGAAGCGGCCTACGGCCCGGCGCTGAATTCCGTCGGCATCGCCCAGGCGGTCGAGGCGCGCGGCCACAAGGCGGTGTTCCTGTCCGATCCCGGCTTCGTTGATGTCTACAAGGGCTACGGCTTCGAGGCGCATCCGGTAAACCTGTCCGAGCCGATGCCGCCCGAGCAGATGGCGAAGTTCTGGGAGGATTTCATCAATGGCCACATCCCGAACTTCCGCAAATCGCCCTACGACCAGGTCGACAATTACGTCAAGGATTGCTGGACGGCGATCGTCGACAGCGCGAAGTGGGCGCAGAAGGATCTGCCGCGCGTTCTGGCCGGCATCAAGCCTGACGTGATCTGCGTCGACAACGTCATCCTGTTCCCTGCGATCAAGCAGTACGGCAAGCCGTGGGTGCGCGTCATCTCCTGCTCGGAAAACGAGATCGAGGACGAGGACATCCCGCCGCATCTGTCAGGCTGCGGCGAGAACGATCATGCCGGACACCAGCGCTATCGCGATCATTTCAACGCCGTCATCAAGCCGATCCATGACGACTTCAACACCTTCCTCACCGCCAATAACGAGGCGCCCTATCCGATCGGCCAGTTCTTCGAAGCCTCGCCCTATTTGAACCTGCTGCTCTATCCCGAAGCGGCAAAGTTCAAGCGCCGCCATCCGCTCGACCCGGCAAAGTTCCAGTATCTCGAAGGCTGCGTGCGGCAGGAGAAGCCATACACGGTGCCGACCTTCGCGAAAAACAATGACGGGCCGCTACTCTACGTCTCCTTCGGCAGTCTCGGCGCCGGCGATGTCGACCTGCTGAAGCGCATTATCGCGACGCTGGACAAGACGCGCTACCGGGCACTGGTCAATGTCGGCGGCTACAAGGACCAGTATACGGACGTGCCCGGCAACGTAATCGTCGAAAGCTGGTTCCCGCAGCCTTCGGTCATCCCGCAGGTCGATGCTGTCATTCACCATGGCGGCAACAACTCGTTCACCGAATGCCTCTATTTCGGCAAGCCGGCCATCATCATGCCCTATGTCTGGGACGGCCACGACAATGCCACCCGCGTCGAGGAAACCGGCCATGGCTTCGGCATGCCGCGCTACGATTGGACCGATGCCGGGCTGATCACAAAGATCGAAGCGTGTCTGACCGATCCGAAGATGAAGGCCAAGCTGGCAAAGACATCGGCACAGATGCAGGGGCAGAATGGGCCGGAGAAGGCGGCTGGGTCGTTGGAGGGATTGCTGTGAGCGCGATGTCCGACATGCCGAGCCAAGGCACCCCCCTCTGGCCTGCCGGCCATCTCCCCCTCAAGGGGGGAGATTGGCTGTCACCACCGCTTTCGCCAATCGCAAAGCTAGGGAGCAAGGCACCGTCGCAGAAACTGCCAATCTCCCCCCTTGAGGGGGAGATGTCCGGCAGGACAGAGGGGGGCCTCGTAGAGCCGCAACGGGTCGGCGTTGAGCATCATAGTCATGGAGCACACCCATGACCTCCTCCGCCCCGCACCTTTACCAGGCCACCACCCGCACCGACCTCGTCGACTGGGGCGTCCAGCCGGATGCTTTGGACGGCGCTTCGCACTCGACCGGCAAACTCGTGCACAAAGGGCCGAACAACCAGCCGGAATCCGGCATATGGGTCTGCACGCCGGGCCGCTGGCGGCTCTCGATCCCGCGCGACGAGTTGTGCCATTTCGTTGCCGGCCGTGCGACCTACCGATCGGATGTCGGCGAAGTGGTAGAGGTCACCACCGGGACCGTGGTCATGTTCCCTGCTGGCTGGACAGGCGAATGCACCGTGCATGAGACCATGCGCAACGTCTATATGCTGGCCTGATCCACGGAGTTGAAGACATGCCGACACCGCACTGGCCGAAGGCCTCGAGCGTGGAACTGGAGGATTGGGGCGCGGGCAGCAATACGCTTGCCGGCGCGCCGCGCGCCTCGGGCAGGATCCTGTCGCAAAACCCGGACGGATCGAGTGAATGCGGCCTGTGGTCGTGCACGCCGGGCACGCGCAAGGTCACCTTTGGCGCTGACGAATTCTGCCACTTCCTCTCAGGGCACGGCAGCTACGTCCATGACGACGGCGAACGGATTGCTGTCGAGGCCGGCACGCTGGTGTTCTTTCCCGCCGGGTGGACCGGCATCTCCATCATCACGCAAACGCTGACCAAGGCCTTCATGTGCCGGTGAGCTTCAAGGAAATCGATATGACAACGCCGATCATGAAATCCCCCCTCGCCATGTCAGACCTCGTCGACTGGGGTGTCATCTCGACGATGATCGAGGGCGAATCCCGCACCTCGGGCAAGTTGCTGCACAAGGGGCCGGAAGGCCGCTCCGAATGCGGGCTTTGGGTCTGCACGCCAGGCAAATGGCACTGCCACGTCACCCGCGACGAGTTCTGCCACTTCCTCGAAGGCCGCTGCACCTATGTCCATGAATCCGGCGAAGTCATCGAGATCGAGCCGGACACGGCGGCCTTCTTCCCGCAGGACTGGAAAGGCGTCTGCACCGTCCATGAGACCATCAAGAAGGTCTACATGATCCGCTGAGCGGATCTGAGAGGGATGCCCATGGATTTCTCCCCTGACCGGCCGGTTTTCTTCGTCAATCCGGACTACCGGCCGATGACCGGCGTGAACAAACCGGTGATCGATCCGGCGACGCTCGAAACCGTCGGCACTATCTCGGCCGCTACCGACGGCGAGATCGACGCCGCGCTCACCGCTGCTACCAAGGCGCAGGCCGCCTGGAAAAAGCTCGACGCCAAGAGCCGGGCAAAGCACCTGCATGCCGTCGCCAATGCCATCGAGGCGGCGGACTTCACGCGCTGCGCCGAGCTGATGGTGCGCGAGATGGGCAAGCCCTATCCCGAAGCGATCGGCGAAATCGCCAATTGCGCGCCGATTTTCCGCTACTATGCCGAGATGGCGCGCGACGACGCCGGCAAGATCGCCGGCACGACGCAGGCTGGTTCGTTTCAATATGCGCGCTACGAGCCCTATGGCGTGTCGGTCCACATCATGCCCTACAACTTCCCGATCCTCTTGATGTGCTGGACCGTCGCGGCATCGCTTGCATCAGGCAATGCCTGCATCATCAAGCCGGCCGAGGCGACAACGCTGTCGACGCTGGACTACATGACCGTGTTCCGCTCGCTGCCGGAAGGGCTGGTCTCCTGCCTGCCTGGCGGAGCGGCCACGGCGCAGGCGCTGATCGCTTCCGACCGCACCCACGCGGTCGCCTTCACCGGCTCGGTCGCCGCCGGCGAGGCAGTGGCCGTGGCCTGCGCCGGACGCATGAAACCTTGCGTCATCGAGGCCGGCGGCAGCGATCCGCTGATTATCAGCCAGCACGCCCCGCTCGACGTGGCGGCGGCCGGGAGCGTCACCGCCGCCTTCCATCTCACCGGCCAGGTCTGCACCTCGGCCGAGCGTTTCTTCGTGGTCGATTCGGTTCATGATCGTTTCGTCGAGCTGTTCGCCGAAAAGACGCGTGCCCTGCGTATCGGCAACGGCATGGACAAGACCGAGATCGGCCCGATGGTCAGTGAGGCCGCGCGGGCCAAGGTGATCCGCTTGGTGGACGATGCGATCGCTCATGGCGCCAAAGCAGTGACTGGTGGGCGTATCCCGCCGGCACACAACACCGGCTGGTTCTACGAACCGACGATCCTGACGGGCGTCACGCCAGACATGGCCATCGTGCGCGAGGAGTGCTTCGGCCCGGTCGCCGCCATCTGCCGGGTGAAAAGTTTCGACGAGGCGATCCGGCTTGCCAATGACAGCCCGTTCGGGCTCGGCGCCTCCGTCTTCACCACCGACCTGGCCGAGGCGCATGAGGCAGCCGAAAGGCTCGAGGCCGGCATGGTCTGGGTCAACAATCCGCTGATCGACAATGACGCTCTGCCCTTCGGCGGTTGGAAGGCCTCGGGCCTCGGCCGCGAGCTTGGCCGCCAGGGACTGGATGCCTTCCGCCGCTCCAAAATGGTGATCATCGACCACAAACCGGCGATCCAGGAATGGTGGTATCCCTATCCCGACAGCTGGTTCCGCGCGACCGGCGGCCGCAAGCACGTATGAATGTCTCGAAACTTAGCCTGCCCGATCATGGCCGGGAAACAGCAATGCCGCCGGGCGAGACCCGGCGGCATCTTTGACTGGCTACTGCCGTTTCGGCGGCGAAATCGCTACGGCGTCGTTTCCGCTTCAATCGCGGCCGCCGTCTGGTCGATCTTGCCGGCAAGAACCCCTTGGGCCCAGGCCGTAACCTCGGCATCGACGGGCTTGTTGGCCATGTCCGTCAGCGCCGCGTCGAGCGAGGCGTCATCGGTGCCCTCCGTTGCCGCGGCAGCCGCCTCATTGGCGGCGGTGACCTCAGCCTCCTGGGCGGTGATTTCGGCCTGCAGATCCGCTATCTTCCCAGGCAAGGCCGCCTGATCTTCGGGCGTCATGGCCGCAATCTCATCGGCCGTCAGCGACGTCAAGGCGTTCAACTGCGAATTCAGCGCATCCAGCTTATCCTGGGCCGCCTCGGCGGCGGCCTCGGCGACCTTGGCTTTCGCGGACTGAGTCACGAAAGCCTGAATGGCAGCGAACTTCTTGCTCTTCGAGTTCATGTAGGCGTTGATGTTGCGCTGCAGTGAGTTCAGCCGGCCAAGCTTGGCGTGGATGTTTTTCTCCTTGGGCACGGCCGAGACCTTTGTGGTCGTGTCGACCGTGGTGTCGTCCACTTTGGCCTTTGCCACCTGCCCCCGAGCCGACGCGGACTTGCCGTGCGAAGTGCTGCTCTTGCCGCCGCCGTTGCCATTGCCGCCACCGTTCCCGCCGGAATTGCCACCGCCGCTACCGTGCCCGTTGCCACCGCCGTGCCCGTTGCCGGCCATCGCCGGAGACGCCAGAAGCGCCAATGCGGCAAGCGCCGCGAACAGAGTTTTTCGATTTGTCATGGTAACCTCCTCGGGGAATCGCCACCCTTCGCCCGACCGCTAGGCGACCGTCGTATGAGAAATAGCTAATTGTACAGAGTAAACTTTAGACAAATGCTGTCTCAATACGCGAGCTGGCAACCGGCCGACACCATAACCATTTGATATCAAATACAAATCAGCGCGCTTGGACGTCCATGGCACTGAAGTCCCATGCCGGCCGGACCATAGTCCTGGCTGCCGACCAGCGGCACGAAGAAAGTCGTAAAGCAGTGCATCGGAGAGGCGTTGAAATAAAGGAAAACAAAGGAAGTTGATGACCGAAACGTAGTCTCAGCCGATGCTTTCGCCGCCATCGATCACCAGCGCCTGACCGGTCATGAAGGATGAGCGGTCGGAGACGAGGAACAGGATCGCTTCGGCGATCTCATCGGCGCTGGCCCAGCGCCCCATCGGGATTTTGGTGCGGACATAGGTTTCGATCGCCTCGCGTCCACCCATCTGGGCGATGAACGGTTCGTTGAACGGCGTGTCGACCCAGCCCGGGCAGAGCGCGTTGACGCGGACATTGTGCCGGGCATAGTCGAGCGACATCTGCCGTGTCATCGCCACCACCGCATGTTTGGAGGTGGCGTAGGCGATCATCTCGCGGTCGTAGAACACGCCCGAATTGGAGGCTGTGTTGAGGATAACGCCGCCGCCTCGTGCGACCATCGATGGCATGACCATCCTGGCCGCCAGGAACTGCGCCCGCACATTGACCCGCCACGAGGCATCCATGCCTTCGGTCTCGACTTCGGTCAGCGTGCCGCCGACCTGGATGCCGGCATGATTGTGCAGGATGTCGATGCGCCCATGCCTGTCGAGCGTGCCGGCAATGAGTTGCCCGACCGCCGCGTCCTCAGCGACATCGGTCGCGATCGCCTCGGCCTGCCCGCCCACTGCCTGGATGTCCGAAGCCGTTGCTTCGCCAGCGGCCTGATCCCTGTCGGCGATGACGACCACCGCGCCCTCCCTGGCCATGATCATGGCGCCGGCGCGCCCGATGCCGGAGCCGGCGCCTGTCACCACGGCGATGCGGTCTTTGAGGATCATGATGCGACTTTCAGTTCGATGGTTTGCGCTGGCGCAGCTGCCATTGGGCAAGCACCACAATCAGCACGGAGGCGACGAGCACGATCGTCGCGATGGCATTGATTTCCGGCGTCACCCCGCGCCGGATCGACGCAAAGACATAGATCGGCAACGTCGTCTGCGCCCCGGCGACGAAGAAGGCGACGATAAAATCGTCGAAGGAGAAGGTGAAGGCGAGCAGGAAGCCGGCAACGACGGCCGGCATGATCTGCGGAAACACGATGCTGCGGAACGTCGTCAGCGGCGTGGCGTAGAGATCGCTCGACGCCTCGACCAGATTGCGGTCGAGGCTGCCCAGCCGCGTGCCGACGATCATCGTCACCAGCGCCATCGAGAACAGCCCATGCGCCGCGATGATCGAACCGTAGCCGAGCGCCAGGCGCGGCGGCTGGTCGTCAGGCCAGATCGAGGCGAGAAACGGATTGACGACCGTGAACAACTGGACGAGCGCGACCAGCGTCGAAATGCCGATAACGACGCCCGGAACGACGATCGCGGCACCCAGCAGGGCATCGAAGACAGCGCGGGTCCGGACGCTGACGCGCGCCAGGCCGAGCGCAGCCGCCGTGCCGCACAGCGCCGCCAGCGAGGCGCTGGTGGTGGCGATGAACAGGCTGTTCTTCAGCGCTTCGACCAGGAACGGGTTGGCCAGCGCCTTGCCGTACCATTGCACCGAAAAGCCGGTGAACTCGCTGGCATGGTGGCCTGCATTGAAGGAGAACAGCACGACCAGCGCGATCGGCAGATAGAGGAAGGCGAAGACGGCAATGACGAAGGCGCGCATCAGATCAGATCCACCCGGCGCGCGCCCGAAACCCGGGTCGAGATGCGGTTGGCGGCAATCAGCACCACCACCGAGACCAGCACCAGCGTGATGGCGATGGCCGATCCGAACGGCCAGTTACGCGACTGCAGGAACAGGTCGACCAGCGCATTGCCGATGAAGAACACCTTGCCGCCGCCGAGCAGCGTCGGGATCAGATATTCGCCAAGCAGCAGGATCATCACCAGCGAGAAGCCGGTCATCACGCCCGGCAGCGACAGTTTCAGGGTTACGCCAAGGAAAGTCGAAATCGGCGTCGCACCGAGATCGGCGGAGGCTTCCAACAGCCTGCGATCAAGCCGCTCGAGGCTGACATAGATCGGCAGGATCATCAGCGGCAGATAGCCGTAGACGATGCCGAGCAGCACTGCGCCCGGCGTATTGATCAGCCTGACATCCTCGAACCCGATATAAGCAAGCAATGCCGGGATGCCGCGCCCGCCCAGCACATACATCCAGGCATAGGTCCGCATCAGAAGGCTGGTCCAGAACGGGATGACGACCAGCGCCAACAGGATCAGCCGCCAGCGCTGCGGCGCCTGCAAGGCGAGGTAATAGGCAACCGGATAGGCGACGAACAGACAGGCAAGCGCCCCCACCGGCGCCAGCAGCATCGTGTTCCAGAACGCGGTCGCGCGCGCCGGAAGATTGGCATATTGCGCCAGCGTAAAGGCAGCCTGATAGCCGCCTTCCGGCGCCCGTTCGCCGACGCTGAACACGGCGATGGCGATGAACGGCAGCACCAGAAACACCACCAGCCACGCGGTCGCCGGACCGAGCAGCATGGCGGTCAGAAGATTCTTGCGAAGACGGCTGCCGTGCATGGAAGGATTGCCCCGTGCCGGCGGGCATGACCCGCCGGTCAAGTTATCTGAGTCGAATTTGAGGCGGCTTGGCTTAGGCCGACTTGAAGCGCGCCATCAATTCGGCGCGGCCGGGATCGGTCAGCGTCGCCGCCGCGCCGAATTCCAGCGGCGTCAACAAGTCCGCCGCCGGATAGAGGATCGGATTGTCGAGCACCTCCTTCGGCAGCAGCTTGTTGACCCGCGCATCGGTCGAAGGCGCACCATTGGCCAGGTGCTCCTTCACCGCGACCTGCGGGTTCATCAGATAGTTGAGCAGGGCATAGCCGGCGGGCTTGTTCGGGGCGTCCTTTGGAATGGCGTAGAAATCGGTCCAGATCTCGCCGCCTTCCTTGCCCAGCACATAGGCGATCTCGGGAATGTCGCGATGCAGCTGCGCACCGTCGTTGGTCCAGCACATGGTCATCCAGGCATCGCCCGCGCGCATCCCCGGTTGATAGTCGGATGAGACCGCGAACAGATGCGGCTTGACCTTCAGCAGCAGTTCTTCCGCCTTGGCGAGTTCGTCTAATTTGAGCGAGTTGAACGAGTAGCCGTAATATTTCAGAGCATTGCCGATCGTGGTCAGCTGGTAGTCGTGCACCATTGTGCGGCTGTCGCCTTCCGCCATGGCGGTGTCCCAGAACTCCTTCCAGCTCGTCATCGGCTTGGTCAGCTTCTTGGTGTTGACGGCAAAGCCGGTGGTGCCCCAGTTCTTCGGCACGGCGTAGGTCACCGCGTCGATCGTGCCCTCCGAGGTGAAGCGCGGATCCTCCTGCGGGCCGTCGAAATTCGGCAGCTTCGCCATCTCCAGCGGCTCGATGATGCCGAGCTTCTTGTAGGTGGAAATCGTGTAGTTGGTCGGCACGAAAAGGCTCCAGCCCGAGGCGCCGGCCTGCAGCTTGGCCAGCATCTCCTCATTGGAGCCGAACACGTTGACCTCGACGGCGACGCCGGTGTCCTTCTTGAAATTTTCGAATGTCGCCGGGTCATGATAATTCGGCCAGGTGGCGATCGACATGCGGTCGCCAAGGCTTTCCGCGGCAAAGGCCGGCGTCGGCATGATGCCGATCTCGCGCGCCATCACCGCCGTCGCAATGCCAAGGCCGGTGAGGCCAAGGAAGTCGCGGCGGCCGATCGAGCCGCGCTTCAGGCGCATCAGCTGATCGACGAAGTTTTCAGGGCTTATCGGCAGTCCATCACGATATGATTTCGACATGTTTATCTACCCTCTGGTTGGTCCCGTTGTTTTTGGTTTCCGGAAACGCCAGCGGCGTTCCGGAGGCAAAGCCGATGGCGACGGGTTCACCCGGCTTGAAGAGATTGCCGTGGCCGATCAGATGATCGGCCTTGGCCAGCAGCGTTCCGATGCCGTGGACCTCGATCGCGTATTCCGCCGTCGAGCCCAGGAAGATCCGGTTGCGGACGATGCCTTTGAAGCGGCTGCTTTCGGAAGTGCCGAGACTGAGCGATTCAGGACGCAGGCTGACCGACACGGCCTCGCCTTGCTGTAAGGCGGTGCGCTTGCGCGCCGCAATCACGGTGCCGTCGGCAAGCGCTACCTCCACCAGATCGCCCATATGCCCGGCGACGGTGCCGCTCAAGAGATTGGTCTTGCCGACAAAATCGGCGACGAACAGGTCGGCCGGCTCATCATAGATCTCGCTCGGCTGTCCGAGCTGGACAATACGGCCGCCATTCATGACGCAGACGAAATCGCTCATCGACAGCGCTTCCTCCTGGTCGTGCGTGACCAGCACGAAGGTGATGCCGATCTCGCGCTGCAGGTTCTGCAACTCGATCTGCATGTCGGTGCGCAGCTTCTTGTCGAGCGCCGCCAGCGGCTCGTCGAGCAGCAGCACCGCCGGCTTGTTGACCAGCGCGCGCGCCAGCGCCACACGCTGCTGCTGGCCGCCGGACAGTTCGTGGATCTTGCGTTGGCCATAGCCGGCAAGCCGCACCATTTCGAGCGCTTCGCCTGCTCTTGAGGTGACCTCGCGCGACGACAGCCGCGGCCTGGCTTGGCGCAGCCCGTAGGCGACATTGTCCTCGACATCGAGATGCGGAAACAGCGCGTATTGCTGGAACACCATGTTGACTGGGCGCCGGTAGGGCGGCGTGCCGGCCATGTCCTGGCCGCGAATGAACACCTTGCCTTCGCTCGGCTGTTCGAAACCGCCGATCATGCGCAGGCACGTGGTCTTGCCGCAGCCGGACGGCCCGAGCAGGGCGACGAAAGCGGATGGCGGGACAGCGAGATCGATGCCGCTCACGGCCGTCACGCCGCCATAGCGCTTGGTGACGCCGCGAAACTCGATGTCGGGCACTGCGGTCAAGGTGCTGGCTCCAGCGGCAGGCGATGCGATTTCAAGACGCTACCAGAGCCAATGCCGGCTAGTATATACCTCGTGGGTGGTATATCTAACCTATTTTCTCGTTTAAGGGGGTATGGATTGTCCCGCAGCGACGAATACAGCCAGCTCGCCACGCTTATCGCAGCGACGCGGGAGACGAGCGGCGACCTCTTCGGCAAGGCGCTGGTCGGTTGGCTGCGGCAGCATGTCAGCTTCGATCACTGCGTGATCTTCGGCTATCGCGGCGCCTCGCGCCCGCCGCTGCTGTTCGAGACCTTCTCGCCGGCCGAAAGCCACGTCTTCGTCGCGCTCTATCAGGAGGGGCCGTATCTGCTCGACCCGTTCCATCACGCGGCGGTCGAACGCAAGGAAGGTTTCTGGCGCATGCGCGAACTGGCGCCGGACCGCTTCTACGCCAGCGAGTATTTTCGCTCCTACTACAGCCAGACCAGGCTGGCCGAGGAGGTCGGCTTCTTCGTGCCGCTGCCCGGCAAGGACGCGCTTGTGCTCTCGCTGATGCGCCTGCGCGCTTCGGGCCCGTTCGGCACCGCCGATGCCAGGCTGCTGCGCGACATGGCGCCGGCGGTGATCAGCTTCATCAGGTTGCGTTGGCCAGCCCTTCCGGCCGACGAGCCGGCAGCAGTGAAGCAGGACGAGACGATAGCGCCGGTCAACGAATTCGACCGTGCTCATATCTGGCAGAGCCTGTCGCTGACGCCGCGCGAAAAGCATGTCGTCGACCTGGTGCTGCAGGGGCATTCCACGGAATCGATCGCCCGGGCGATGCGCATCGTGCCGGGAACCGTGAAGGTCCATCGCCGCAACATCTACCGCAAGCTGAAGATCAAGTCGCAGGCCGGCCTGTTCGCGCGCTTCGTCGAGATCATCGACGCGCGGATCCGGTAATTCTGCCGGCCTTGAATCACCGCTCGATCAGGCCGTTGCGCCGGCTTCCCAGGAGCCCGTCTCGGCCATTGTCTTGAGCAGCGGCGCCGGCTTGAAAACGTCCTTGCCGGTGCGTTGATGCCAGTACTCGAGCCGCTCGACAATCCTGGCCCCGCCTTCAAGTCCGGCCCAGAACATCGGGCCGCCCTTGCCGATGGGAAAGCCGTAGCCGTTGACCCAGACGACATCGATGTCGGATGCGCGGGCCGCGATCCCTTCCTCCAGGATCTTCGCGCCTTCGTTTATCAGCGGATAGAGCGTGCGCTCGATGATTTCTTCCGCACTGATCGCGCGCGGCGCGATGCCCTTTTCGTCCGCCTTGGCACAGATCAGCGCTTCAACCTCGGGATCCGGAACCGGTGTGCGCGAGCCGTTCTCGTAGAGATAGAACCCTCTGCCGGTCTTCTGGCCGAAACGCCCCTGTTCGCACAGTGTGTCGGCGATGACGGCTATCTGGCCGCGCGCCTTGCGGTTGCGCCAGCCGATGTCGAGCCCGGCCAGATCGCCCATCTGGAACGGTCCCATCGGCCAGCCGAAATCGGTGAACACCCGGTCGATCTGGCGCGGGGTAGCGCCTTCCAAAAGAAGCGCTTCGGATTCCGAACCACGCGCCGCCAGCATGCGGTTGCCGACGAAACCATGGCAGACGCCGACGACCACAGCCACCTTGCCGATCCGCCGCGCCAGGTCGACTGATGTCACCAGCGCATCGGGTGCGGTCCTCTGCGCCCGCACGATCTCCAGCAGCTTCATGACATTGGCCGGCGAGAAGAAGTGCAGGCCGACCACATCCTGCGGGCGCGAGGTCGAGGCGGCGATTTCGTTAACGTCGAGATAGGATGTGTTGGTGGCGAGGATCGCACCGGGCTTCGCCACCGCATCGAGCTTGCCGAAGACTTCCTTCTTGACCGCCATGTCCTCGAACACAGCCTCGACAATCAGGTCGCAATCGGCGAGATCGGCATAGTCGGTGGAACCCTTGAACTGGGCGAGCCGCTGGCGCTTGGCATCTTCGGTCAGGGAGCCGCGCATGACGGAAACGGCATAGTTCTTCTCGATCGTGCCGAGACCGCGCTGCAACGCTTCCTGGCTGGTTTCCAGGAGGATAACGGGATAGCCGCCGTTGGCGAAGGCCATGGCAATGCCGCCGCCCATCGTGCCGGCGCCGATGACGCCGACGCGGGCAATCCCGCGCTTGACGATGTCCTTGGCCGAAATCTTTGCCGCCTCACGTTCGGCGAAGAACAGATGGCGCTGCGCCCGCGACTGATCGCTGCCGACCAGTTTCACGAACAAAGCACGCTCCGCCGCCAGTGCCGCGTCGAAGGGCAGCGTGACGGCATTGCGCACCGATAGCGCGCAGGCGACCGGCGCCTCGAGGCCGCGCGCCTTCCTGGCAAGATCCGCGGCCTCGGCGTCGAGAGCCGCGAGGTCGGTCTCCTTGAGCCCGTCATCGCGATCGCGCACCGGGGTGAAGGGACCACCCTTGCGGGCTATTTCCCTGGCGAAGTTCACGGCATGCGTGGTCAGATCGCCTTTGAAGACGGCATCGACGAGGCCGGCTTCATGCGCCTCGGCCGCGCCGATCGGCGCGCCTGAAACGATCATCTTCAACGCCTTCATCGCGCCTACCAGGCGCGGCAGCCGCACCGTGCCACCACCGCCCGGCAACAGGCCAAGCTTCACCTCGGGCAAGCCGAGCTTGGCGCCCGCATCGGCGACGCGGAAGTGACAGCCGAGCGCCAGCTCCAGGCCGCCGCCAAGTGCGGTGCCATGAATGGCCGCGATCGTCGGCTTGGCGATTGTTTCCAGCAAGGCCACGATGGCGCGCAACTCGGGTTGCTGCATCGGCTTGCCGAACTCGGTGATGTCGGCCCCGGCAACAAAGGTCCGGCCGGCGCAAGCGATGACGATGGCCGCGACCGAAGCATCATCCCGCAAGCCGACCAGCGCCTGCATCAGCGGCTCACGGACATGAAAGCTCAGCGCGTTGACCGGCGGATTGTCGATGGTGACGATGGCGACATCGCCATCACGACTGACCTTGAGGAAATCGGACACACAAACCTCCCAGCAATGGTCGTGATTTACAGCGTCACGACGCGGATGGGAACCGGATGCCGGCCTGGCACAATGATTGCCGGTCGAGATGCCTGGCCGCCATCATCTCCGAAGTAGCGATCCTTCACACCCCCCTCTGCCCTGCCGGGCATCTCCCCCGCAAGGGGGGAGATTGACAGCTTCTGCGCCTCGCTCACTTTGCAACGTTGCAGATTGGCGAAGGCCACGACAACTGCCGATCTCCCTCCTTGCGGGGGAGATGCCCGGCAGGACAGAGGGGGGTGCTGTCCCGCCAACGTCCCATGTCGTGCGCCCATCACATTCACCGCAGCGCCTTCTGCCCGCCCGCCGCCGTAATCACCCCGACGATGATCAGCCCCGTCAGCAGCAATCGCACGCCGGCGCTGACGCCGAAGGTGTTGAGCATGGTCAGCAAAAGCACGAGGAACAGCGCCGCGCCCCAGACGCCGGGGACATTGGCCTTGCCGCCGGCGACCGACGTGCCGCCGATGACGACGACGGCGATCGATGCCAGCAGATACTCATTGCCGATATCGACATTGGCGCCGCGGAAATAGCCGGCGAGCAGCGCGCCATCGATGCCGCCGAGCGCTCCCGACAGCGTGTAGGTGAGGAAGCGGATGCGGCCGACATTGACGCCGGCCAGCCACGCGGCGCGGATGTTCTGGCCGATCGCCAGCACCGAGCGGCCATAGATCATGCGCTGCAGCGCGATGGCAGCACCGATGGTGAACAGCACGGTGAGGATCGCCAGCACCGGAATGCCCAGCACCTGCCAATTGGCGAAATCGGCGAAGCCCGGCGGCGGCTTGATCTGCAAGCCGCGCCCATAGCTGATGTCGATCGACTGGATGATGAAACTGGCCGACAGCGTGGCGATGATCGGCGGGATACGTAGCGCCCAGATCAGCAGATAGTTGGCGACGCCGATCGCAGCCCCGCAGGCCAGCGCCGCCAGAAGCCCGACTGCGATCATGGCGTCGTTGCCGTCCATCACCTTCATGGCGACGGCACTGGCAAGGCCGATATTGGCCGGCAGTGACAGGTCGACATTGCCCGGGCCAAGCGTGATGACGAACATCTGCCCGACACCGACGATGACCGTGAATACCGCCAGCGACAGCGCGGCGGTCACCATTCCGCCGGCGCCATAGCCGCCGGTGAAGGCGATCGTCGCCAGCCACACCAGTAGGGCGCCGAGAAACGACCAGATCCAGGGTTTGGTCAGCAGCGATTTCACTGAGATCATCGCTCACCTTTCCTTGCGGCTGATCAGCACCCGCGCCGCCAGCACGATAATGAGGATCGCGCCGTTGGCGGCCACCTGCCAGTCGGGTGGGATGTGCATGAAGGTGAGCAGCGGCGAAGCGGCCAGCGCCAGCGTCAGCGCACCGATCACCGCGCCGATCGGCGACACCCGGCCGCCGACGAATTCGCCGCCGCCGAGGATGACGCCGGCGATCGCCAGCAGCGTATAGCCATTGCCGATATTGGCATCGGCCGAAGTGGTGATGCCGATCAGCGCCATGCCCGACAGCACGCCGAACAGGCCGGCCAGCGAAAACAGCACGATCTTGGTCTTGAGCAGCGACCAGCCTGCGCGCCCGAGCGCCGCCGGATTGCCACCCGAGCCGCGCAGGATCACGCCATAGGAGGTGCGCATCAGGCCGAAATGGACCATGAAACCGATCAGCAGCGCGGCAATGATCGGGAACGGCACCAAAGGCGGCTTGAACGCCATCAGCCCAAGCAGCCAGTCCGGCGCCTTGCCGCCCGGTTTGGGCAGGATGAGGATGGCCAGGCCTTGCCAGACGAAGCTCATGCCGAGCGTCACCACGATCGACGGCAAATTGCGCAGATAGATCAGCGCGCCGAGCAGCGCGTAGACGCCGATCGATCCGAGCAGGATCACCACGCCGATGAGCGGCGCGTCCTTCAGCCAGGTCGCGGTGACACAGCCGACAAAGCCGACGAAAGTGCCGATCGACAGATCGAGTTCGTTGCCTGATATGACGAACATCTGCGCGATTGTCGCCAGCGCGATCGGGATCGCCAAATTGAGCATCAGGCTGAAGCCGAAATAGCTGATGGCGCGCGGGTTGAGCCAGGCGATGGCAAGCAGCACCAGCACCAGCGACAGTGCCGGCAGCAGGCCGCGCAGCAGGCGTGCGCGGGCCAGCGCACCACGCTCGGCGGAAGTCTTGGCAGCGGTTTCGAGGCTGGCGGCCGTCATCTCAGGCCGCATCGCCGAACGAGGATTGGATGATCTTCTCTTCCGTCAACTCGTCGCGGCGCAGATTGGCGACGATGCGGCCGTTCTTGAAGACATAGACGTGGTCGCAATTGTCGAGTTCTTCGGTTTCGGTGGTGTACCAGAGAAAGGTGCGGCCGCGGCCGGCTTCCTCACGCACGAGGTCGTAGACCTCCAGCTTGGTGCCGATATCGACGCCGCGCATCGGATCGTCCATCAGCACGATCTGTGCGTCGGAGCCGAGGGCGCGGGCAAACAGCGCTTTCTGCTGGTTGCCGCCCGACAGCGAGAAGATGTTGTTGTTCATATCAGGCGTACGGATGCCGATCTTCTTTTGCCAGAACTGGGCGAGCTCGGCCTCGCGCTGCGGCGAGATCAGCAGCCCGTTGCGCAGGCGCGTAAGCGAGCGGATGCCGATGTTCTCAGTGATCGACCATTGCGGGAAAATGCCGTCCGCCTGGCGGTCGCCGGCCACCAGCGCCACCGGCGCGGTCACCTCGATGCCGGCCCGAGCGCGCGATGCCGCGGCGAAGATCGCCAGCAGCAGGTCGGTCTGGCCATGTCCCGCCAGCCCGGCAAGGCCGATGATCTCGCCGGCGCAAGCGACAAGGTCGGCGCCGTCCTTCTGCGCGGCCGGCCGCGCCCGGACCCGCAGCGGACTGGCCCCGGGCTTGGCGGCAGCGATTTCGGCGGCGATCTTCTGGCGCGCTTCCGCACCGCCCATCGCCGTCACCAGCCGGTCGCGGTCGAAAGCATCCGCTGCGTCGGTGACAACCACCTTGCCGTCGCGCATCACCACGATGCGGTCGGCGTTGCGCAACACTTCGCCCAGCACATGCGAAATCAGGATGCAGCTTTTGCCGCCGGCAACGAAGCGGCGCACGAAGGCCAGCAACTGGCCGGCCGTATGCGCGTCCAGCGACGAGGTCGGCTCGTCGAGGATGACGAGGTCGAGCCGATCCTGGGTCACGGTGAACGCGCGCGCCACCTCCACCATCTGGCGCCGGCCGATCGACAGGTCGCCGACAATGTCCGAGGGCGAGATGCTGTGTCCCGGAAAGATCTCGTCGAGCTTGGCGGCGATCAGCTCGGCCGCCTTGCGCCGCCAGCCGAGCCCGCGCAGCGACGCGTGGTTGATGCGCGTGTTCTCGGCAACGCTGAGATTGGGACACAGCGACAATTCCTGAAACACGCAGCGTATGCCAAGCTGCTGCGCCCGCGACACCGAGTAATTGTCCTCGATGCCGCCATGCACGCCGATCTGCCCGCTGTCGGGCACCAGCGTGCCCGCCACCATGTGCATCAGCGTCGATTTGCCGGCGCCATTGTGGCCGACGAGACCGACGCATTCGCCCGGCCCGACGTGAAAATCCACGCCGCCCAGTGCGCGAACGGCGCCGAAATGCTTTTCGGCGCCGTTCAGTCTGATGATGTCAGCGTTCCCTTCAGGCATGCTCAACGATATCCGTTCGGCGATAGGGACGGCAACGCTGCCGTTATGCTCACTTGATGTTGGCTTTGATGGCCGCGATGGCGTCTTCCTGCGTGTATTCGTGGCTGGCGACGCCGCCCTTGGGTATCTTCGGCAGCTCGGCCTCGAAATCGTCCTGGGTGAACGCCAGATACGGCACCAGCAGATCGTGCGGAATATCCGTGCGGCCGTCGAGCACTTGCTGCGCCACCCAGAAGGCGAGCGAGGACACGCCGGGCGCGATCGATGCCGACCAGGTCTGGTAGCCGTCCTTGTCCTTCTGTTCCTTCCACCACTGCAGCTCGTCCTGCCGGTTGCCCATGATGATGGTCGGGCGCGGCTTGCCGGCGGCGGCGAAGGCCTGTGCCGCGCCATAGCCGTCGCCGCCCTGGTCGACGATACCGACGACATCGGGCAGCGACGGCAGGATGGTCGCCACCGCCTTCTGCGCCGTCGTCTGATCCCAGTCGCCGGTCACCGAACCGACGATCTTGAACTCGGGATGGGCGGCGACGCCTTCGAGGATGCCGGCATGGATGGCATCGTCGATCGAGGTGCCAGCAAGGCCACGGATTTCAAGCAGGTTGCCGCCCTTGGGCTGGAACTTGGCCATCTGCTCGACTTCCTGCTTGCCCATGTCCTTGAAGTCGACGACGACGCGATAGGCGCAAGGTTCGGTTACGGTGCCGTCGAAGGAGACAACGACAATGCCGGCATCGCAGGCCTGCTTGATGGCGCCATTGAGCGCATCCGGCGAGGCTGCGTTGATGACGATCGCGTCATAGCCCTGCAGGATCAGGTTCTGCACCTGCGCCGCCTGCGTCGGCACCTCCTTGTCGGCGGTGGTGAAGATATCGGCCGCCCCGACGATCTTGTCGGCGACCGCCTTCTTGGTGACGATGCCATAGCTGTCGAGCATCGCCTGCCGCCACGAATTGCCGGCATAGTTGTTGGAAAAGGCGATCTTCTTGCCACTGGTATCGGCCAGCGCCGTGCCCGAGGCGAGCATTGCCGCCAGAGCGCCCAGAACGAACAGTTTCTTCATGTCGTAATCCTCCCAGATGTGTTGACTGCTGCAATTCCCGCCGGCTTTGACCCCGGCCTCACTCTGATTTGAGCACGGATTGTCGCGCACTCAAAACAGTCTCAATCCCGGCACCCGCACCCGGAGCCGGTACAATGACGTCGACGCGGTTATGTAGAGGCTTTGTAGGTCGTCGTCGCCGAACGTGAAATTCGCGCAATCTTCGGGCGTCCGGATGACGCCAAGAATAGCGCCCGACGCATCAAAGACATGGATGCCGCCGGGCCCAGTGCAATAAAGATTGCCGCGGCTGTCGATCTTCATGCCGTCCGGCGCGCCCGGTCCTTCGCCCTCGGTCACGGCCCAGACGGCACCGCCGTTCAGATCGCCATTCGCCTCGACACCAAACACCCTGATGTGTCCTCGTTCGGTGTCGTTGATGAACAGCCGCGACTCGTCCAGCGAAAAGCAGAGTCCGTTCGGCTGCACGAAATCGTCGGCCAGCAGCATCAGCCGGGCACCGTTGCCGTCGATGCGGTAGACGCCCTGGAACGGCAGTTCCTGAGGGCGCGGCACACCATAGAATTCCACCCTGCCGTAGCCCGGATCGGTGAAGTAGATCGATCCGCCAGTGGCGATAACGATGTCGTTCGGGCTGTTGAGCTGCTTGCCCTGGTGATGCGTGGCAAGCACCGTGACGCTGCCGTTGGTCTCGGCGCGGGTCACCCGGCTCGTCGCGTGCTCGCAGGTGACCAGCCGCCCCTGGCGGTCCAGCGTGTTGCCATTGGCCTTGTGGCTCGGTTCGCGGAACAGCACGATCTCGCCCGCGCTGCCGCGGCGGTACATACGGCTTTCCGGAATGTCGGAGAAGACCAGCCACTTTTCGTAGGGGTGCCAGACCGGCCCTTCGAGGAAGCCGAAGCCGCTCGCCAGCGTTTCGATCGTCGCATCGCCGACGACGTCGTCCAGGCCGGAATGGCGGGCGCGCGCCGACACCGACATCACCGGCTCCCGGCGGCGCGAACAGCCGTGCGTATCCGCATGGTGACGAATGGCATGAGCGCTTCCCCGATATGGTCTTCTCGTTGGGGATCGAGCGTAGTTGCGGCGCCGACGTGGCGATACCGGTCAAAGCGCACGGCCGACTGTGCATTTGCACAGTCGCAAAGAACTGCAATCAGTGGCCCGGCGGCGCCTGGGCCAGCCAGGCATCGAGCCGGTCCTGCTCGCGGCGCAGCGCATCGATGTTGATCAGGCCGCGCGCCATGGCGAGATAGATCGCCCGCGTCCGCGAGTTGAACACGGAAGCATCGCCGGCGCCGTCTTCCGCCGGCACGATGCCGAGCTTGTCGTAGACATGCTTGATGCGGCTTTGCGCGCCACGGATCGACAGGCCGCGGCGTGCCGCGATCGCCCGGTCGGTGAGACCGAGTGCAATGTCGATCAGGCTTTCATATTCGCCATCGGTGATGCCCTCGAATTTGTCCTGCACGCGGTGCTGGATGCCGCGGATCTCGCGGTCGATGATGCAGTGGCCATCGCGGAAAACGCCGCGCAAGGCCGACCGCATGCCTTCTTCCGTCGCTGACTTCAGCACATAGCCATAGACGGAGCCGGGCGGCACGATGCGCGCCACGCCGCGCACATAGGCCTCGTCGGCGAAATTCGACCAGAACAGGATGTGCGTGCCGGCGCGGCGGTTCCAGATCGCCCTGGCAACCTCGATCCCCGTCGCTTTCGGCATCTGCAAATCAAGCACGACATGCGGCGGCTCGCGCTCGGCCGCCAGGCTGATGGCGTCCTCGCCGTCGCTGGCTTCGATCACCTCGACGTCGCCCGGCCATAATTGCTCCACCGTTCGCCGCGCGAAGGTGCGGTGCAGCCCGTCATTCTCGGCGATCATCACAAGCATCACATGGCCTCCGACACGGCGAACTCGCCGGGCGCTGTTGCAGTCGCCGCAACAGGCAATTCCCGCGATGGCTGACGGTCGATCTCGACGACGACACGCGTGCCGCCGCTCTTGCGTCCGGCCTGGCCGATGCGCAGCCGCGCCCCGATAAGGGCGGCCCGCGTGTGCATATGGCCGATGCCGCCATGCGCCGCCGGGTCGACGGCGCCGCAGCCCTTGCCGTCATCGGTGACGATCACCCGCAGCACGCTCGCTGTCGACGCCAGCAAGACGTCGATGCGGTGCGGCGCGGCGTGGCGAACGGCATTGTTGATGGCTTCCTGCACGATCCGGTAGAGCGCGGTGCGGACAGGCTCGGGCAGGCTGTCGGCGGCGCCATCGCTGGTGTCGGCGATGCGCACGGCGATCGGTGGCTTGGCCCTGGCGACGCTGCGGTTGAGATGCGCCTCGACGGCGTCGCGCAAGCCGAACAATTCGAGCACGCTCGGCCGCATGTCATCGACGATGTGGCGCAGTTCCGTCAGGCAGCCGGCGACCTCCTGCTCGAGATCGGCAAGCTGCGCGGCCCGCGCCACGCCCTGGCCACGAAGGGCCGAAAGCTGGCGGGCGATGCGGGCGAGATCGGCAAGCGTCTGGTCGTGCAGGTCCATGGCCATGCGCCGGCGTTCGCGCTCCATGCCTTCGGTCAATTGCGAAGCACCGACGCGCAGCAGTTCGACGCGGTTGCGCGCCTCGCTCTCGGCAAGCATGGCGCGGCGTGCCTCCTCGGTCTGGATCAGCGCGAAGATATAGGGCGCGATCAGGTCCGCGCATTGCTGGGCGACGGCGACGTCGGCAAGCGTGTAGCAATCGACCTCGTGCCGGCTGATGTTGAGCGCGCCGATGATGCCGCCGCGTGCCCTGAGCGGCACGACGATGCGGCTGCGCAGTTGGGCGGCGAAGATCGGCCCATCGAGGGCGGTGGCGAAATGGAAGCGCTCGTCGCTCAACGCGTCATCGGCGAGCAGATAGGGTACCTCGCCCCACAGCACCGAGCGGATCGGGCTGACTTCGGTCGGCAGCGGATGCTGGGCAAGCTCGCTCCAGCTGGTGTGGAAGCCGGCTTCATAACAGGCGTGGCGACGGCCGTCATGCGACAGCACCGCCAGATCCATGTGGTCGTGCGGAATGAGCGAGCCGATCTCGATGGCTGTCGCGCGAAACGCCGTGCCGGGATCGATATGGCCGGCAAGCGCCCGCGATATCGCCAGCAGCCGGTCGATCAGGACCAGGGACACTTCCGCCATTGCTCTCACGATCCTCCCGTGCCGGGAAATAGTGGACGCATGCCGCCGCCGCTGTCAACGAGGGCGCCGTTGGCCATAGGGCTTCGCACTCAGGTTGACAAAAGACCTGACGGCAGTTCGACGGTGTCGGCTTTCGTGCCGGTAATAGGAATTTTTTCTTGACTCCGTGCCCTCAGCTATCGTACATATTCGTCCATGGTGCTGATTTGCGCCAGTGACCCGCCGCACAGGCGGGTTTTTCGTTTGATGCTCCGTCATGCGCAGGCGAGGGCTCCGAAGGAACCGTTGACCCGAGTTCGTTGCCCTGCCGTTGGCCCGCCCGATCAACTTGCGGTGCAGTGATTGAAAAGGCTTTGCGTCCTGGTCTAGGGAGGGGATCAGGAGACCGACATCGAATGCCAGTGACGCCAACGATTGCTCCGGGCGCCCCGGGAATTCCGGCCCGTTGGACGTCTAGCGCCAAGAGTGGCGTCGGAACTTCGCTTTCGCCGGCCGGCCGGATCTGGTTCACGATCAGCCACGGCATCCTCAACGAAATCTACTATCCGCGCATCGACAGCGCCTGCACGCGCGACCTTGGCCTGATTGTCACCGGCCCCGACGGCTATTTCTCGGAAGAGAAGCGCGATGCAACGCATATCATCGAACCGTTCGAGGACGGCGTGCCCGCCTACAGGCTGGTCAACACCGCGACCGACGGCGCCTACCGGATCGAAAAGCGCATCCTTGCCGATCCGGCGCGGCCCGCTTTGCTGCAGGAAATCACCTTCACGCCGCTCACAGGCGCCGCCGGCGACTACCGTGTCTACGCCCTGCTGGCGCCGCATCTGGTCAATGCCGGCATGGGCAACACTGCCTGGGTCGGTGAGCACAAAGGCAAGCCCGTGCTGTTCGCCTCGGGGCGCGGCACCTGCCTAGCGTTAGCGTCGTCGCTGCCCTGGCGGAGCGGCTCCGCCGGTTATGTCGGTGTCTCCGACGGCTGGCAGCAACTGCACAATACCGGCGCGCTCGATCCGGCATGCCAGCGGGCCGAGGACGGCAATGTCGCGCTGACCGGCGAGATCGGCTTTTCCGAGACCAAGACCACGGCTTTGCTGGCGCTGGGGTTTGGCGCAACGCCCGACGAGGCGGCTGAAAATGCCTTCGCCAGCCTGAAACGAGGCTTTGAACCAGCTGCGAAGTCCTACGTCGAAAAATGGCGCAAGTGGCAAAAGAGCCTGCTGCCGCTGGACCGTCATGGCGAGTCGGGGATCAACAGCTACCGCATCAGCACCGCGGTTCTGGCGACACATCGCTCGATTACGCCACCGGGCGCCGCAGTCGCCAGTCTCTCGATCCCGTGGGGCTTCAACAAGGGCGACGACGACCTCGGCGGCTACCATCTGGTCTGGCCGCGCGATCTGGTTGAGACGGCCGGCGGCTTCCTCGCTGCCGGCGACGCCGCCTCGGCGTTGCAAATCCTCGACTATCTCAGCTCCATCCAGCAGCCCGACGGCCACTGGCCGCAGAACGCCTGGCTCGACGGATCGGCCTATTGGCCGGGCATCCAGATGGACGAATGCGCCTTCCCGCTGCTGCTGGCCGACGCTTTGCACCGCGCCGGCCATTTGCCGCGCGCCAGGCTCGCCGCCTTGCTGCCGATGGTCGAGCGCGCCGCCAGCTATATCGTGCGCAACGGACCGGTCACCGGCGAGGACCGCTGGGAAGAGGATGCCGGCTACAGCCCGTTCACGCTTGCCGTCGAGATCGCCGCCCTGCTTGCCGCTGCTGACCTGCTCGACGCCTGCGGCAAGCAGGTCGCAGCAAACTATCTGCGCGAGATCGCTGATGTCTGGAACGACCAGGTCGAACGCTGGGCCTATGTCACCGGCACGGCGACCTGCAAAGCGGTAGGCGTCGAAGGCTACTACGTCCGCATCGCGCCGCCCGACGGCGCCGAGGCCGGTTCGCCGAAGGATGGCTATGTGCCGATCAAGAACCGGCCGCCGGGCGATAGCGACCGGCCCGCCGAGGAAATCGTCAGCCCGGACGCGCTGGCGCTGGTGCGCTTCGGCCTGCGGGCGGCCGATGACCCGCGCATCGTCGATACGGCCAGGGCTATCGATGCGCAATTGCGTTGCGAGTTGCCGCAAGGGCCGCTCTGGTATCGCTACACCAGCGACGGCTATGGCGAGCACGAAGATGGCGCGCCATTCGACGGTACCGGCCAGGGCCGTCCGTGGCCGTTGCTGGCCGGCGAGCGCGCCCACTACGAGCTGGCGGCAGGGCGCAAGGACAAGGCGGCCAGCCTGCTGGCAGCACTGGAAGGCTCGGCCGGACCGGGCGGCCTGTTGCCGGAGCAAGTCTGGGAGGGCGCTGATATGCCGGAGCGCGAACTGCTGCATGGCCGCCCCTCGGGCAGCGCCATGCCGCTGGTCTGGGCGCATTCGGAGCATATCAAGCTGTTGCGTTCGCTGCGCGACGGCGCGGTCTTCGACATGCCGCCGCAAGGCGTCAAGCGCTACATCGAGAACAAGACGGTATCGCCGTTCAGGACATGGCGGTTCAACAACAAGATCCGCACCATGCCCGCCGGCAAGATGCTGCGCGTCGAGCTGCTGGCCCCAGCCACGATTCACTGGAGCACCGACAACTGGACGACCGCCCATGACAGTCAAACGGCGGAGAATGCGTTCGGCATCCATCTTGCCGACCTGCCCCTCGCCGGGCTCCCCGAGGGAAGCACGCTGATCTTCACTTTTTTCTGGCCGGGCACCGGCGATTGGGAGAATGTCGATTTCTCCGTCACATCAGGCGCCTGGGATAGCCAGGTGATCCTTCCTCGATAAACCCCGTAAATCTTTCAGCAAACAGGGACGAAACCATGCAGATCGGAATGATGGGACTGGGCCGGATGGGCGCCAACATGGTTCGGCGCCTGATGCGCGACGGCCACGAATGCGTCGTCTATGACATCAACCCCGCCAGCGTCGCGGCCCTGGTGACCGACGGCGCGCTAGGGGCGGCGTCAATGGAAGAATTCGTCGGCAAGCTCGCCAAGCCGCGTTGTGTGTGGCTGATGCTGCCGGCAGCCATCACCGGCAGGATCATCGATCAGGTCTCAGCGCTGATGGAGCCGGGCGACATCGTCATCGACGGCGGCAATTCCTACTATCACGACGCCGTCGACCAGGCCGCGAAACTGGCCACCAAGGGTATCCATCTTGTCGATGTCGGCACCAGCGGCGGGGTCTGGGGTCTGGAGCGTGGCTACTGCCTGATGATCGGCGGTCCCGATGTGGCGGTGCAACACCTCGATTCGGTCTTTGCCACGCTGGCGCCGGGCGCCGACGCCGGCTCCAATCCGCCCAGGGATGCCGGGACCGCGCCCTTTGGCTATCTGCATTGCGGACCGAGCGGCGCCGGCCACTTCGTCAAGATGGTGCACAACGGCATCGAATATGGCGTCATGGCCGCCTATGCCGAAGGCATGAACATCCTGAAGTCGGCCAATGCCGGCAAGCGGCAACGAACGGCGGACGCCGAGACCAGCCCGCTGGAAAACCCGCAATACTACCAGTTCGACATCGACCTTCCCCAGGTCGCCGAGGTCTGGCGGCATGGCAGCGTCATCGGCTCCTGGCTGCTCGACCTGACGGCCGGTGCGCTGAAGAGCGATCCGGGCCTGGCGAATTTCGGCGGCCGCGTCTCGGATTCCGGCGAAGGCCGCTGGACGCTGAAGGCGGCGATCGACACCGGCGTGCCAGCGCCAGTGCTGTCCTCGGCGCTGTTCGACCGCTTCTCCTCGCAAGGCGAATCCGAATTCGCCGACAAGCTGTTGTCCGCCATGCGCTATGCCTTTGGCGGCCATGTCGAAAAGGCCGGCAAGTGACGGCGGCAGGGGAGACGCGCGCATGAGCCAGGAACGGTCCGACACGCTGGTGCTCTTCGGGGCGACCGGCGACCTCGCCCACAAGAAGATATTTCCAGCGCTTTACCAGATGGTCGCCAAGGGCACGCTGACCGAGCCGGTGATCGGCGTCGCCTTCGACGCCTGGGACCTCAAGCAATTGCAGGCGCGCGCCCGCGACGGCATCGTCAATGCGCTCGGCAAGATCGACGAAGAGGCGTTCGCCAAATTCGCCTCCCTGCTGCGCTATGTCAGCGGCGACTACCGCGATGGGGCGACGTTCGAGAAACTGAAAAGCGCGCTCGGCACCGCGCAGCGGCCGCTGCATTACATGGCAGTGCCGCCGACCATGTTCGAGACGGTCATCCAGGGGTTGGAGCAATCGGGCACGGCGCACGGCGCGCGGCTGATGGTGGAAAAGCCATTCGGCCACGATCTGCAATCGGCACGCTGGCTGAACCGGGTCCTGCACCTGGTGTTCGACGAACAGTCGATCTTCCGCATCGACCACTATCTCGGCAAGGAAGCGATCCAGAACCTGCTCTATTTCCGCTTCGCCAATTCCCTCCTCGAGCCGATCTGGAACCGCAATTTCGTCGAGAGCGTGCAGATCACAATGGCCGAGGATTTCGGCATCGAGGGTCGTGGCCGCTTCTATGACGATGTCGGCTGCATCAGGGATGTCATCGAGAACCATCTGCTCAACATCCTGTTGCTGCTTGCCATGGAGCCGCCGGTCGGCCGCTCCGCCGACGACCTGATCGACGAGAAGGTGCAGGTGCTGCGCGCCATCCGCACGCTGACCAGGGACGATGTCGTGCGCGGCCAGTTCACCGGCTATCTCACTGAACCGGGCGTGGCGCCGAACTCACCCGTCGAGACCTTCGCGGCGGTGCGTTTCTTCGTCGACACCTGGCGCTGGCAGGACGTGCCGTTCTTCATCCGCGCCGGCAAGAACATGCCGGTGCACGTCACCGAAGTGGTGGTGCGGCTGAAGCGGCCGCCGCTCGACGTCTTCGACCCGATCAAGCCCGCCGACCAGAACTACGTCCGCTTCCGCATCGATCCGCAGGTGGTGATCGCCATCGGCGCCCAGCGCAAGGCGCCGGGCGACGATATGATCGGCGAGCAGGTCGAACTGACGGCGCTCGACGACAGCAAGGGCGACATGCCGCCCTATGAGCGGTTGATCGGCGACGCCATGAACGGCAACGGTCAGCTGTTCACCCGCCAGGATGCCAGCGAACTGGCCTGGCGCATCGTCGGCCCGGTGCTTGGCGACACGACGCCGCCGCATCTCTACGAGCCGGGAACATGGGGACCCACGGACGTCATGGCCGGGTTCGGGCCGCCCAACGGCTGGATCGATCCGGTAAAGTGAGAGGCTGACACTATGGCCAAGGCGGTGAAACAACAGGCATCGGGCCCGGAGAAGTCAGGCACTGAAAAGATCGTGCTTTCGATCGATATTGGCGGCTCGCACGTCAAGATCCTGACCAGCGCCGGCGGCGAGGAGCGCCGCGCCGATTCAGGGCCGGACCTGACGCCGCAGCAGATGATCGATGCGGTCAAGAAACTCGCCGAGGGCCTGTCCTATGACGTCATCTCGATGGGCTATCCCGGCCCGGTCAACCACAACAGGCCGCTCACCGACCCTGCCAATCTTGGCAAGGGTTGGGCTGGATTCGACTTCGCGGGTGCGTTCGGTAAACCGGTGAAGGTGGTCAACGATGCGCTGATGCAGGCCATCGGCAGCTATGAGGGCGGGCGTATGCTGTTCCTCGGGCTCGGCACCGGCCTGGGTGCGGCGATGATTGCCGACAACGTCGCCCAGCCGATGGAACTCGCCCACCTTCCCTACAAGAACGGCAAGAGTTTCGAGGATTATGTCGGCGAACGCGGCCTGGTAAAGCGCGGCAAGAAGAAATGGCGCAGATATGTCTTCGACGTCGTCGACCGGCTGCGTGCCGCCATGCAGCCTGACTATGTCGTCATTGGCGGCGGCAATGTCGACAAGCTCGATGAATTGCCCGCGGACTCCAGGCGCGGCGACAACACACGCGCCTTCGAAGGCGGATTTCGTTTGTGGCGCGACAAGGCGTTGATAGTCTGATATTGTTATTGTTTAATATAGTTGTTCAAAATAACGTGTGCCGCGGCATCAAGTCATTGCGCTACGCAGATTTGCCGACTAGGAATTCCGCGCCACAACAACGCCACCCGTCCCGTGGATGCACAGAGGACGCCGTAGCATTTTGATTTTGCGCATGATCCTTTCCGGGAATCGAATCCGATTTTCAGGTCATTCGCTTTAGACGGAGAAATAGAGTGACCGACGATAGCAACAGTGCCCGTAAAGACATCGACCTGCTCGAGCTGACCGCCCACATCGTGTCTGCTTACGTCGAGAAGAACCGCTTGCCCGCCTCCGGCCTGCCCGACCTCATCGCCAGCGTCAGCGCGTCGATAAGCGGGCTCGGCAAGCCGGTGGCTCCGGTGGCTGCCCCCCTGGTCCCCGCCGTCAATCCCAAGAAGTCGGTGACACCGGATTTCATCATCTGCCTCGAAGACGGCAAGAAGTTCAAATCGCTGAAGCGTCATCTCGGCGTGCATTTCGGCCTGACGCCGGACGCCTACCGCGCCAAATGGGGCTTGCCGTCGGACTATCCGATGGTCGCCCCCAACTATGCCGCCTCGCGTTCGCTGCTGGCGAAGTCGATCGGCCTCGGCCGCAAGGCCGCCCCCGTGAAGGCACCAGCCAAGGGCAGGAAGGCCAAGGTTTCAGCCTGAGGCAAAGACTCAATTTGGCTCTGAGCCAATAAATTGATTGGAGCCTGCCGGCGAATCCGCCTTGGCAGGCTTCATGTTTTTATGGCTTGGATGGATCGGACAAGGTCTCTGGGGGAAGCCATGAACTACACCAGGATGGTGATCGAGAAAGAGGCGCCGGAGGAGTACGGCTACGACCGCATCCGTTACAATCTCTCCGAAAGTTCGATCGCCGACCAGAAGCTCTCCGACATCGGCCTGTCACTGCCTGATCTGACGCTGTTCTATGGCGAGCATCGCGGCGACAAGGCGTTGCGCGCGCTGATTGCGGCGCAGGACGCCGGCATTTCATCAGATGATGTCCTGGTCACCGCCGGTGCCGCCGGCGCGCTGTTCATCATCTCGACCTCGCTTTTGTCGGCGAACGACCATCTCGTCGTCATCAGGCCCAACTACGCCACCAACATCGAAACCCCAAGGGCGATCGGCTGCGCCATCAGCTTTGTCGACCTGGCCTTCGAGGAAGGCTTCGCCATCGATGTCGAACGCGTCAAGGCGGCGATCCAGCCGAACACCAGGCTGATCAGCGTCACCTGCCCGCACAACCCGACCGGCACGATGATGAGCCGAACCGAACTCGATGCGCTGGTGGCGCTCGCCGAAAGCAGCAACTGCCATCTGCTGGTCGACGAGACCTACCGCGACCTTTCCTATGGCAAGCGGCTGCCGTCGGCGGCATCGCTGAGCCCGAAGGCGATCAGCGTCTCGTCGCTGTCCAAGGCCTTCGGCATCCCCGGTATCCGCATCGGCTGGCTGATCACCAGGGATGCGGAGCTTCAGGAGAAGTTCCTCGCCGCCAAGGAACAGATCGGCATTTGCGGCAGCGTCATCGACGAAGGCATCGCGCGCGGCATGCTCGAGCGCCGCGACGCCTTCCTGGCGACGCTGCTGCCCGAAATGGCGAAGCGGCGCGACATCGTCCAGGCCTGGATCGACCGCGAGCCGCTGGTCGACTGGGTGCGGCCGGAAGGTGGCGTCGTCGGCTTCCCGCGCCTGAATGTCGGTCCCGGTTTCGACCTCGACCGGTTCTATGTGAACCTGCTGGAGAACCACGGCACCTATGTCGGACCCGGCCACTGGTTCGAGATGGAGAAGCGCTTCTTCCGCATCGGCTTCGGCTGGCCGACGGAAGCCGAATTGAGCGGCGGCCTCGACGCCATCTCCACCGCTCTGCGGCAGTAACTTCCCCGTGCGGTCGATGGAGCAGGTTGAAAATTTCTTGATCCAGCACAGATTTTAACGCATATGCGCGGCGAACTGAGCTAAAGTTTCATTGGTTCGGAACAGCGCCCATCCGGGAAGTGCCCCGCCGGCCGATGCCATCGCAACGGGGCCATATCTATGACATCCCATCTATCATCTGATCAGCGCTATGCCGCGTTCCGTCACCGCTCCTTCCTGAGCTATTGGGCAGCGCGTTTCCTCACCACTTTCGCCACCATGATCGTGTCCGTCGCTGTCGGCTGGCAGATCTATGATTTGACGCGAGATCCCTTCGATCTCGGCATTGTCGGCATCGTCCAGTTCCTGCCGTCGCTCCTCTTGGTGCTGGTCACTGGCGTCGTCGCCGACCGTTTCGGCCGCCGGCTGATCATGGCTTTGGCGACGGTCATCGAGGCATGCTGTGCGCTTGTTCTCCTGTACTTCACGCTACGCGGCCTCGTCAGCCCGCTGCCGATCTTCGTCGTACTCGCGCTATTCGGTATGGCGCGCGCCTTTTATGGACCGGCCTCGTCGTCGCTATTCGCCAATCTGGTGCCGCCTGAGGATTTCGGCAACGCGATTGCCTGGAATTCATCCGCCTGGCAGACGGCGACTATCGTCGGCCCGGTTGCTGGCGGCCTTCTTTATGGTGTCTCGGCCGAGATCGCATACGGAGTGGCCTCTGTGTTGATGCTCGTGGCCGGCCTGCTGATCTTCACCATTCCCAAGCCCGCCCAGCAGGGGGTCACCGACAAGCCGACGATGGAAACGCTTTTTGCCGGTTTTCGCTATATCTGGAGCGAGAAGATCGTGCTCGGCGCCATCTCGCTCGATCTGTTCGCCGTGCTTTTGTCTGGCGCTTCGGCGCTGCTGCCGGTCTACGCCCGCGATATTCTGGAACTCGGCCCTTGGGGACTCGGCCTGCTTCGCTCGGCGCCCGGCATCGGCGCCATCTGCGTTGCCGTCTGGCTTGCCGGTCACCCGCTGCGAGACAATGCCGGCAAGATCATGCTCGGCTTCGTCGCGGCGTTTGGCGCCTTCACCGTGCTGTTCGGCCTGTCGACCATCACCTGGCTGTCGATCGCAGCCCTTGCCTTCCTTGGCGCCACCGACATGTTCAGCGTCTATATCAGGGAAACGCTGATCCAGCTGTGGACGCCCGATGAGGTGCGCGGCCGTGTCAATGCCGTCAACCAGGTCTTCGTCGGCGCCTCAAACGAGGTCGGCGAATTCCGCGCCGGAACGATGGCAGTACTGATCGGCACGGTGCCGGCCGTCGTGGTCGGCGGCGTCGGCGCGATCGCGGTCGCCGGATTGTGGATGGTGCTGTTCCCGCAACTGCGCAAGGTCCGCCACCTCAACGGGCGAAACTGATCCTTTTAAGGTTGACAGCCGACATGCCTCACCCATGCCACAGGAGCTCTCATGATCACTTGCTACTTGAAATATATCATTGACCCGTACAAGCTTGCTGAGTTTGAAGATTATGGCCGTCGCTGGATAGGTCTGGTCAATCGTCTCGGCGGAAACCATCATGGCTATTTCCTTCCGAGCGAGGGAGCCAACAATATCGCTTATGCGATGTTCAGCTTCCCGAGCCTTGCCGACTACGAGGACTATCGCAAACGGATGGCTGCCGACCCGGAATGCCAGGAAGTGTTTGAAATGGAAAAACGCAATCGCAGCATTCTCAGCTATGAGCGCAGCTTCCTGCGGCCGGTGCTTGAACCTTAGCTATTGCTTGGCTTGCCGAAAATCACCCGCAGGAACTCGTCCAGCCAGCGCTTGAGATGCATGTCCCAGATCAGCCGGCCGCCGAGATGGTCGCGGCCGGGCTGCGCGCCCGGCAACTCGAAGCGATGCGCGCCGCGCACCACCCAGCGCTGCATCATCACCCTGGTCAACTCGCCATGGAACTGGATGCCCCAGGCATTGTCGCCATAGCGGAAAGCCTGGTTGGGATAGGTCTCGGCCGTGGCCAGCAGCGTCGCGTCCCTGGGCAGCGAAAAGCCCTCGCGGTGGAACTGATAGACCATCTCCGGCCAGTGCATCAATTGCTTGCCGGCCTCGGTCGCCTTCAGCGGGTACCAGCCGATCTCGACCAGCCCGTCGCCGTGGCCCTCGACCTTGCCGCCGAGATGGTTGACCAGCATCTGCGCGCCAAGGCAGATGCCGAGACATGGCCGGTTCTCCCTCAGCGGGATTTCCAGCCAGTTGGTCTCGCGGCGGACGAACTCGTCCTCGTCATTGGCGCTCATCGGCCCGCCGAACACCACCGTGCCGGCGTGGCCGTCCAGCGTGTCCGGCAAGGTATCACCCAGCGGCGGACGGCGGATGTCGAGATCGAAACCTTCTTCCAGCAGCATGTGGCCGACGCGTCCGGGGCTCGAATTCTCCTGATGCAGCACGATCAGGATCTTTGGCTTCGAACTCGTCTGGCGCGGCATGGGAAGGCGAAAATCCTATTCGTCGCTCGATGTTCCGGTGGCGCCAGGTGCAAGTGCGGCCGCCTTGCGCCGCGCCTCGACGCGGTCGCGGCGTTCGACGCCGATCAGCTCGGCGACGCGCCAGACCGTATTATCTTCCAGCTCGTGCAGCTCGCCATCGGCATAGACGATCTCCCACATCAAGCCGATAAAAGCCTTGCGCGCATCGGCATCGAGGTGACGCTTCAAGACACTGGTGAAGGCATAGAGATCGATCGCCTCATTGTCGGCCCGCTCGCCGGCGGCGGCAAGCGCTTCGAGTTCCGCGCCGCCAATCGAGTAGCTCTGCGCCAGCACCGCCTTGAACCGCTCCCACTCGACATCCTGGCGCACGCCATCGGCGTTCATCACATGGTAGAGGAGCGCCGAAGCCGCAACGCGCGGATCGTCGATGCTGGACTGCGTACCGGCGCCAGCCGGCAAATCCCTGAGAAATGACAGAACGCGTTCAAACATAGATCCATTCCTCAGAGCATGATGCCGAAAAGTGTGAAGCGGTTTTCGGACGACATCATGCTCTATCTTCTTGAGTCAGAGGGGCCTGACGGCCGGCCCAATTCAAAACAGCCGAAACCGGCGCGGCGATTTTTCCGCTTCCTCGTCCGGATCGACGCCGGGATCGTCCGGCAGCCGCGCAAGCTCCTCGGCCGGCTCGACGCCCTCAGCATCGGTCGGCACCGCGGCGAAGGCCGCTGCCGTGATCGGCCTGACATGATCCTCGTGGCTCCCGGCGTCCTTGCTCGCCGTCTCGGCCGGGCGGGTTTCATCGATCACCTCGACCGGCCTTTTTTCGCTCGTCGGCTTTGCCAGTGCTTCGATGACCGGCGCCGCACTGGCTGGTGCATCGTCTTGGCTGTCGATCAACTGGCCGAGACGCTCCATTGGCGCGCGCCACTCGAAGGCGTCGAGCCGGCCGGTGATCGGCGATGCCGGCGCCCAGCGCTCGGACACCACGCCGTCGGCGACCCAGGCCGGATCGCGCGGCGCCCGTACCGCCCTGGACAAAAGCTGCCGCACCTTGCCCTGATCGCCGGTCTCGGCCTCCTCGATGTCGGCGAGCAGCAGATAGGCGCCCTCGCGGCGATCCATCCGGATCGCGGCCTCGGCCTCGCGGCGGGCGGTCGAGAAATCCTGCGCGTCGAGCGCCGCGCGTGCCACCGTCATCGACGACTCGGCGTGGTTCTTCTTCATCTCCTGCAGCTTCTTCGCCCGGTTGAGGCGGTCGAGCACGGCGTCGCCAGGCCTTGCATGGGTATAGAGTTCGGCGACCTCCGGGTGCGGCTCGGCCTTCCACGCCGCCTCGAGGATCTTTGAGCCCTTGCGCACGTCGTTCTGCTTGAACAGAGCAGTGGCGGCGGCAACGGCGGCGGGGGCGAAGTTGGGGGCGAGCCGGTTGGCCTCGATCGCCGCGGTTCTGGCGGCAGCGGGATCGCTGTCGGCAAGCGCCTGCGCCTTGGCGGTCAACAGCACGGCGCGGCGGCGGTTGGCGGCGTCGCGTTCGATCTGCCGTGTCGATTTCTGCGCGTCGACCAGTTTCAGCGCACCATCCCAGTCGCCGCGCGCGGTCAACTCTTCCAGCGTCGATTCGGCGGCCCAGGCCAGTTGCGGCGCCATCACCGCGGCGCGGCCGGCATAGTGCCTGGCGGCGTTGCGGTCGCCGAGCCGTTCGGCTTCGAGATAGAGCCCGCGCAGGCCGAGCAGCCGCATTTCGGGATCGTCGAGCATGCTCTCGAATTTCTGCCGCGCCCCTTCATGATCGCCTTCGAGCAGCGACGCCTGCGCCTCCAGCAGATGGATCAGCGGCTCCTGGTCGGAGCGGATCAGCTTGGCCGCTTCCTTGGTCTTCTTGCGGGCCAGCGCGCCGTCACCAGCGCCGGCGGCGATCATGCCAGTCGACAGCGCCTGATAGCCACGGTCGCGGCGGCGGACGCGGAAATAGCGCGAGATTGTGTAGGGGCTGTTCCACAGCGACTTGAGCAGCCACCACAGGATCATCACTGCGGCCACCACAGCGACGACGGCCACCGCCGCCACCATCAGCGAGATCTTGTAATGATAGCCGTTGAAGGTGACGACCATGTCGCCCGGACGATCGGCCAGCCAGGCAAAGCCAAGCCCGAGCGCGAAGACGACGGCGAGGAAGACGAGGATGCGGATCATCGTGTCGTCCTCATGCCTTCATCGCACTGGCAACCAGCGCGTCGATCTGCTTTTCGACGTCGAGCCGCGCCTTCAGTTTGCCGGCAAAGTCTGCGCCGGCGACCTTTACGGCGTCCGGCAGCGTGTCGTATTCGCTGAGCGCCTTGGCGTAGTCGCCCTGGTTGACCGCCACTTCCATCCGCGCCACGGTTTCCGGCGCGCCCTTGCCCTCAATGGGGCCTACCGGCCGCACCTGAACCAACGATTTCGCGCTCGACACCAGGCTCTGGAAGAAGCCGGCATTCTCATCGACCGGCGTCGCGGCAGCGACCATGGCACTGGCGGCGGCATCCGCTTGCGATGCGATCTCGGCGCGGGTCGGAACGCCCTTTTCGGCGTACGGGCGCAGTGCCGCAAGCTGCGGCGCTTCAGGCGAAATCGCGGCAAAGGTTTCGAGTTCGGCCGAGAACGGCGCGCCACGGTCGAGCGCTGCCTTGAGCGCCGACGCGGCGATGGCAAGCGCGATCTTCGGCTGTCCGGCCGCCGCGTCGACCTTTCCGGACAGCTGCGACACCGATTGCTCCAGTGCGGTCAGCCGGCCGTCCTGCGCCGTCGTCGCCTCGCCCGCGGACTTAACCTGCGCGTCGAGACCAGCCAGTTTTTCGTTGAGCGGGCCGAGATCGACCGGCGCCGTGCCGCCGGCCTTGCCGAGGGCTGCGACCGCCGTTTCGATCTGCTTGATCTTGTCGCCTAGTGCGGCGAGCCCGGCGGTGTCGCCTGCTCCACCTTTCTCGACCGCCGATTTCAGCGCCGCGACATCGGCCTTGACCTGCTCCAGGCCCGAAGACAGCCCGACCACCTTGGCTGCTGCATCGCTGTTGCCGCCAGCCTCCTTCAATCCGGCGATTTCGCTCTTCAGCGAAGCAATCTCGCCGTTGACGCCGTCGAGCGAGACACTGGCGCCGGAGCCCGGCGCGCCGAGCAGGCCGGCAAATTGCAGCCCGCCGGCGCCGACCAGCGCGATGACACCACCGATGATGCCGGCAGCGATGCCGTTGAGGCCGCCACGCGTTGCTGGGGGCGCAATTTTCTCGTCCCGTGTCTCGGTTTTGGCCTTGATGCCGTCGGTTTGCGTGGGCTTCGCCGATGCGTCCTCGAAATTGTAGTCGTAGGCTTTGGTTTTGCCGGCCGGCGCGTCGGACGATCCGGGATCGTTGGATGATCCGGGATCATCGGATGATCCGGGATAGGGGAGTTCAGCCTCACTGCCGCCCTTGCCTGTCGCCGCCGACTGCTCCGATTCGGCCTGGGCGTCGGCATGCTCCCAGGGCTCGAGGTCGGTCTGGTCGGCATGCACCGGCTCTTCGGGAACCTCGGGCTGCGAAGCATTCGCTGCTTCCTCGGCCTTCGCCTCGTCTGTCTGAGGCTCGGCGGCATCCTCGTCGGCGACGCGTGAAACGGCGCCCGGCTCCAGATCGATGGTCACCGGCTCGCGGCGGCTTTTCGAGTGTCGCATCTTCGGCGTCTTGACCATTCCTGGCTCCGCACAATTCGCTTCGTCTCAACGCCTGGCGGCGCATGATGGTTCAGAAAGGGTCTAGCACATCACCAAGCGGTGAAAAGGGGCGGTGTGATGACGCGGGTCAGAGCCGCGCCTGCAAAAGCGCCAGCAGGGCTTCCTCGTCAGGCTGCGCGGCGATGCGGGTTCTTTCGCCGGCGACATCGTCGAGCACTGCCGCGATGCGGGCGGAAAGAGCAAAAAACCACGTCTTTTCAAACAGCCCTTGCAGAGCGGGCCGCCTGGCCAGCACCTGCATCGCGGCGGCCGCCTTGGCTGAATAAAGCAGCACCGCATCGGCAGGTTGGCCGGACAGCCGCTCAAGGATGGCCTCGTCCGAATAACCCACCGCTGGTGTGTCATATGTCTCGACCGCACGGACCCTAACGTCCGCCGTCGTCAGCCTCTGTTCGAATGCCGGAAACCGCACGCGTCCACAGAGATAGACGATGGTCTTGCCCGAGAGATCACCAGCAAGGCTGTCGGCAAGCGCTTCGGCATTGCCCGGGCCTTCGCTGACCGACAAAAACCCCGCTTCGCGCGCGGCTTGCGCCGTCCTTTCGCCGACGGCGTGGCAAGGCAACGCGGCGAGCGCCGCGATGATTTCCTTCGGCGCATGGCGCACGGCATTGGCGCTGGTGACGGCCACGGCGACGGCATCGTCTGGAACCACTCCGCCATCGACCGGCAAAGCCACCGTTTCGGTCAAGGGCAACAGGACCGGCTGGAAGCCTGTCTGCTCGAGTTGCCGCGCTGTGCGCGAGGCGCCCGGTTCCGGTCTCGTCACCAGGACGCGGCGCATTTCAGAGCCAGCCGTCGAAGAACTTTTCGCCGGCCCTGGCCCGCACCGTCCGCGCGGCTTCATCGCCGATGCGGGCGGCGTCCTGCGCCAGTCCCTGCAGCTCGACCGTGTGCGACGGCGTGCCGTCGGGCGAGATGATCAGTCCGGCGAACGACAGTTTTCCGGCCTCGATCGTCGCATAACCAGCGATCGGCGTGCGGCAGGAACCGTCGAGCGCCGCCAGGAAGGCGCGCTCGCAGGCCAGCGCTTGACCGGTCGGCACATCATGGATAGCCGCCAGCATCTTTTCGACGTCGCGGTCGCCGATACGCGTTTCGATGCAGATCGCGCCTTGCCCCGGCGCCGGCGGGAAGATGTCGAGCGGCATCAGGTCGGTGACGACATGCTCGAGCCCGAGCCGCTTCAACCCGGCATAGGCGAGGATGGTGCCGGCGGCGACGCCTTCGTCAAGCTTGCGCAGGCGCGTTTGCACATTGCCGCGGAACATCACCACGTCGAGATCCGGCCGCATGCGGCGGATCAGCGCCTGCCGCCGCAGCGACGACGAGCCGACCTTCGCCCCCTGCGGCAGGTCTGCGATCGTCTTCGCCGCCTTGCCGACAAAGGCGTCGCGCGCGTCCTCGCGCGGCAGGAAGGCCGAGAGTTCGAGACCGTCAGGCAGTTGCGTTGGCATGTCCTTAGACGAATGCACGGCGATGTCGATCCGGCCCGCTAGCAGCGCCTCCTCGATCTCCTTGGTGAACAGGCCCTTGCCGCCTGCTTCCGACAGCGGCCGGTCCTGGATGCGGTCGCCGCTGGTCGAAATGACGACGACCTCGAACGCCTCCGCCGGCATGCCGTGCGCGGCCATCAGCCGCGCCTGCGTTTCATGCGCCTGTGCCAATGCCAGTGGGCTGCCGCGTGTTCCGATTCTCAAGGTTGTTTGCATGGCGCGCGGTCCGTGATACCCCCCGGCCTGAGCATTTTGCAGCCAAGTGGAGCCACTTGGCGTCGCAGAAATGCGGCTAAAGTAACCGAGGCCTTTTCCGGCCTTTCTCCTAGCGGGGAAAGGCCCGACAGACAATCTCTTGGGATAGCGACGAATTGATCCGCGTTCTGGGCATAGAGACGAGTTGCGACGAAACCGCAGCCAGCGTCGTGGCGGTAGACGGCGACGCCGCGCCAAAAATCCTGTCCAACATCGTGCTTAGCCAGATCGAGGAACACGCCGCATTCGGCGGCGTCGTGCCGGAGATCGCGGCCCGCGCCCATGTCGAGGCGCTGGACGGCATCATCGAGGCGGCCCTTGCTGATTCGGGCGTCGCGCTCGCCGACATCGACGCGATCGCCGCGACCGCCGGTCCTGGCCTGGTCGGCGGGCTGATCGTCGGGCTGATGACGGCCAAGGCGATCGCCGCGGCGGCCAACAAGCCGCTGATCGCCATCAACCATCTCGAAGGTCATGCCTTGACGGCACGGCTAACCGACGGGCTCGATTTTCCCTATCTGTTGCTGCTCGTCTCCGGCGGCCATACGCAGATCCTTGCCGTGCGCGGCGTCAGTGACTATCAGCGCTGGGCAACGACCATCGACGACGCGCTCGGCGAAGCCTTCGACAAGACGGCCAAGATGCTCGGCCTGCCCTATCCCGGCGGACCGAATGTCGAGAAGGCAGCCCAAACCGGCGATGCCTCGCGCTTCGCCTTTCCGCGTCCGATGAAGGGCTCAGCGCAACCCGACTTCTCCTTCTCCGGATTGAAGACCGCCGTGCGCCAGGCGGCGACCGCCATTGCGCCCTTGAGCGACCAGGATGTCGCCGACATCTGCGCCTCGTTCCAGGCGGCGGTCGCCGATGCACTGGCCGACCGCGTTTCTCGCGCGCTGGCCCGTTTTCGAGAAACATTTCCCGCCACCAAGACTCCGGCGCTGGTCGTTGCCGGCGGCGTCGCCGCCAACCGTACGATCAAGGCGATGCTGGAGCGGCTCTGCGCCGAGTCCGGCTTCACATTCATTGCGCCGCCGCTAAAACTTTGCACCGACAACGCGGCGATGATCGCCTGGGCCGGCATCGAACGACTGCGGATCGGCATGGCGCAGGAGAACGGCTTCGATTTCGTGCCGCGCTCGCGCTGGCCGCTGGACAGCATCTCGACCCCGATGGTCGGCTCCGGCCGGCGCGGAGCAAAGGCATGAACGAGGGGGCAATGAGCGGCAACGACACAGCGCCAACCGGCTGGCGCGTTGCCGTGCTCGGCGGCGGGGCCTGGGGCACTGCCTTGGCGCTGGCCATGCTTCGCGCCGGTCATTTCGTCCGCCTTTACGCGCGCGACCCGGAGACCGTCGCCGCGATCGACCGCAGCGAAAATCCACGCTATCTGCCGGGCATTACGCTCCAGGCCGGCATCGTGGCGACGAGCAACATCCAAGCCGCGCTCGACGGCGCCGATTGCGTGCTTGCGGTGACGCCGGCGCAGTCGCTGCGAGCTACGCTGGCAGTAGCGAAGGACCATATGCCGGCCGGTATCCCATTGGTTTTGTGTGCCAAGGGCATCGAAAGCGAGACTGGCGCCTTGCTGTCGGCAATCGTCGAAGAGATCCTGCCGCTAAATCCGGTTGCCGCTTTGTCGGGTCCGAGCTTCGCCGGGGATGTCGCCCGCGGCCTGCCGACGGCCGTTGTGGTCGCCGCCCGCGACGAGGTTTTGGCCGCCGATCTCGCCGCCCGCTTTTCCGCCGAGAATCTGCGCTGCTATTCGAACGACGACCTGATCGGCGTCGAGATCGGCGGCGCCTTGAAGAACGTCTTCGCCATTGCCGCAGGTGCCGTCACCGGTGCGGGGCTCGGCGCCAGCGCCCAGGCCGCCATGGTGACGCGCGGCTTTGTCGAACTGCGCCGCATCGGTGCCGCCTTCGGCGCCAGGCCCGAGACCTTGATGGGGCTTTCCGGGCTTGGCGACCTGTTGCTGACCTGCTCGTCGACCCAGTCGCGCAACTTCGCCTATGGGCTGGCGCTAGGACAAGGCAAGGAGCTTTCCGGGTTGCCGCTGGCCGAGGGCGTGCCGACGGCGGCGATCGCCGCTCGCATCGCCACCGAGCGCAACATCGACGCGCCGATCATTGCCGCCGTCGCCGCCATACTGGACGGCACCATCACCATTCGGCAGGCTGTGACGGCCTTGATGACCCGGCCGCTGAAGACCGAAACCAACGATTGATGATCCCAAGACCAGGAGAAAGACCATGCTGTTTGCTGTGATTTGCAAGGACAAGCCGGGAAGCCTGCAGGTGCGGCTGGACACGCGGCCCGAGCATATCGCCTTTCTCGAAGGACTGAACGGCGACAAGAAGCTGGGCTTTGCGGGTCCGTTCCTCGATGCCGAAGGCAAGCCCAACGGCAGCCTCGTCGTCGTCGAAGCGCTCGACATGGCGGGTGCACAGGCCCTTTCTGCCGCCGACCCCTACGCCAAGGCCGGCCTGTTCGAGAGCGTCGAAATTCGCCCGTGGAACTGGACGTTCAACAAGCCGGCGGCTAGTTAATTCCGATCGTCGGCGAGCGACCATCAGGAGCAGAAAAGACATGAACTACTGGCTGTTCAAATCCGAACCTTCGGTCTTCTCCTTCGAGGCGCTGAAGGCCAAGGGCAAGGCCGGCACGCAATGGGATGGCGTGCGCAACTACGCCGCACGCAACAACATGAAGGCGATGCAGATCGGCGACCTCGGCTTCTTCTATCATTCCAACGAGGGGCTGAACGTAGTCGGCATCGCCGAGGTCTGCGCGTTGGCGCATCCCGACACCACGACCGACGACCCGCGCTGGGAATGCGTCGACATCCGCGCCGTCAGGGATGTGCCGAACCCGCCGACGCTGGAAGAGGTCAAGGCCAATCCGAAGCTTGCCGACATGGCGCTGGTGCGGCTCGGGCGGCTTTCCGTGCAGCCGGTGACGCCGGCCGAATGGAAGGAAGTCTGCCGCATGGGCGGCTTGACGCCGGCTCCGTGACGGCGCTGACGCCGAACAGCGCGAAACAATTCATCCTCGACAACACGGCGCTGATCGCGCCGCCGCATGTGCCGGAAATTTTTCTGCGCCTCGCCGACGAGGCACATGATTTGTGGCAGCGGACCGAAGATGAGCTGATCGAAATCGGGCTGCCGCCGCCCTTCTGGGCGTTTGCCTGGGCCGGCGGGCAGGGCCTTGCCCGCTATGTCCTGGACAGCCCCGGCACGGTGCGGGGCAAGCGCGTGCTCGATTTCGCTTCCGGCTCCGGCCTTGTCGCCATCGCCGCGGCCAAGGCAGGCGCGGCCAAGGTGATCGCCACCGACATCGATCCGTTCTGTGCCACCGCGATCCGGCTCAATGCGCAAGCCAATGATGTCGGGATCGAATTCCTCGGCACGGATTGCATCGGCACCGATGCGGGTTGGGACGTGATCCTGGCCGGCGATGTTTTCTACGACAAATCCTTCGCCGATCGGCTGATGCCGTGGTTCGCAACCCTGAAGGCGCGCGGCGCCGAGATTCTCGTCGGCGACCCCGGCCGGTCGTATATGCCGAAGGCAGGGCTGGAGCCGCTTGCGGTCTATGAGGTGGCCGTCACGCGGGCACTGGAGGATGCGCTCGTCAAGCGCACGACTGTCTGGCGGTTTGCTTGACGCCAACGCCGAACAGGCGTTCCATCAAGTTCGCATCTGGAGGGGGAAGCTCATGGATTTTTCAGCAGTGAACTGGCTGGCGGTGATCGCCGCCGCAATTCTGGCATGGCTGTTTGGCGCCGCCTGGTACATGGGCCTGAGCAAGCCGTGGCTGAAAGCCGCCAAGCTCGATCCGGCGACGATGAAGAAATCGCCGCTGCCCTTCGTCATCAGCTTCATCGCCGAACTGGTCATGGCGTACATATTGGCGCTGGTCGTCGGCGCGATAACCGGCGGCGAGCCGACACTGCTTGCCGGCCTGGTCTTCGGCTTCGTGCTTTGGCTGGGCTTCGTCGCCACGACGCTCTCGGTCAACCATCGCTACGAGAATTTCGGCTGGGACCTGACCCTCATCGACGGCGGCCACTGGCTCGGCGTGCTGTTGATCATCGGCGCGGTGATCGGTTGGTTCGGCGCCGCGGCAGCCTGACGCCACGATCGTCACGTTCGCGTCTTGGCGACCTCCTCGAGAATCCATTCGCGAAAGGCGACGATACGCGGATCGTCGGCGGTACTTTCGGGATAGACCAGGAAATAGGCGAACTCGGGCGCCACCCGCAGGCCGAGTTCAAAAGGCTGCACCAGCCTTCCTTGGGAAAGGTCGTTCGCCACCATGGCGAAATCGGCGAGCGCGACGGCATTGCCGTCGAGCGCTGCCTGGACGGCATCGGTTGAGTTTTTGAACACCACGGTCCGGCTGTCGTCGAAGTCGTTGACGCCGGCCGCCGCCATCCACATCCGCCAGTTCGGCCATGTCACGCCTTGTCGCGACCATTCGATATGGGCAAGCGTGTGATTGAAAAGATCGCGCGGCTCGCGCAATGGCGGACCGGACGTCAACAGGCTCGGGCTGCACACCGGAATGAGGATGTTGTCGAACAGCCGGTGGGCGCGAAGGCCCGGATATTTGCCGGCGCCAAAACGGATGCCTACATCGACGTCGTCGAGTTCGAAATCCCGCACTTCGTAGGCAATGTCGAATCTCAGCTCGATATTGGGCTGATGCTTGCGAAAATCGTCGACGCGCCGCATCAGCCATTTTGACGCGAACTGCGCATCAAGAGTCACTTTCAGCAGCGCGGCGCCGCGCGTCAGCTTTTGCGCCCGCGAGACGGCCCGGCCAAGCAGACCGAGCGCGTCGGTCGAGGCCTCGAACAGCACCGTTCCCGCCTCGGTCAGGCGGATGGTGCGGCTGGTGCGCGTGAACAACACCAGTCCGAGCTGATCCTCGATTTCCTTGACCTGATGGCTGACGGCGGCCGGCGTTAGCCCCAACTCATCGGCGGCGCGGGTGAAGTTGAGGTGCCGGGCCGCGGCCTCCAGCGTCCTCAAGGCGCGAGTTCCTGGCAGCAGGCGAGCCATTCTATCCTCAAAGAAAACTTGATGATCCAGAGAAAACTACTCGTTTCTCACAGGGATTTCAATCCGGCATAATCCAACCATCGAAACATCATCAAGCCGGATTTGATATCTGGAGAGCACGGATCAAGCCATGTCCATCATCGTTTTGAACCCATCGACACGCCGTCCGGCCTGGCTGACCGAGACCCTCGACTGGTTGCGTCACGCCCGGGTCGCCATCAATCTCCCGCACCAGAATGTCGAAGACCTGTCGGATCGGCAACTGCGCGACGTTGGCGCCAGGCGCAAGGACATCGCACGCGCCATGGACCGCGAAATGGGCCGCCTCGGCCTTCTCGACATCGGCTGGCAGCAGCCGCGAAGGTTAGGGAATAGGCAGTAGGAAATAGGGAGTAGGGATAATTAGGTCGGCGCCGACAGGTAGCCCTACTGCCTACTGCCTACTGCCTACTGCCTACTGCCTACTGCCTACTGCCTACTGCCTACCTTACCACCCTCACCACCGTCCGATCCGACAGCAGCGGCAGCAGCCGGGCCATCGTTTTCGCGGTGACCGCCACACAGCCTTGCGTCGGTGTGAAGCCGGGACGCGCCAGGTGGAAGAAGATGGCGCTGCCACGCCCGCGCCGGCGCGGCGCCAGGTTCCAGTCGAGCACCAGGCAGGCGTCATAAAGCCGGTCGTCGCGCCGCATGCGTTCGTGGCTGGCGCCATAGGGAATCTTGACCGGCCTGTTGTAGTTGCGGTCGTCAGGCACTTCGCACCAGCCCAGATCAGGCCCCATCGGCGTCATCGCGAGACGGGTCTTGCGGCCGCTGGAGAACTGATCTCCCCGGAAATATCCCGACAGGATCCGCATCGAGGCCAGCGGCGTCGCGCCGTCGCCTTCGCGCTTGTCGGCCGAGATGCCGCCCCGCCCCAGCGCACAGGCAAACACCGTTTTGCCGGCCTGCAGCAGGCCCTGGCTTGGATGGCCGGGCCTGGCGCGAACGGTCAGCACGCGCAGCCCTTTTCGCAAAATTGCGCCGGCTGCATTGCGATCGTGTTTTTTCTTGTATGATCGTGCCACGGAACAAATCACTGTGATCGGCTGTTGTGCCGGTCAGCTTCCGCATAAACAGGCAGCGGTCAACTGAATTTTCTTTTCAAAACAACGGATTGATCCATGACTTCACGCACCATTCTGATCGTCGACGACGATGACGACCTGCGCGGCACCCTGGTCGAGCAATTGTCCCTTTACGAGGAATTCGACGTGCTGCAGGAATCGACTGCGGCAAAAGGTGTCGCCGCAGCGCGCGGCGGCCTCATCGATCTGCTCATCATGGACGTCGGGCTGCCCGACATGGATGGCCGCGAAGCGGTGAAAATCCTGCGCAAGGGCGGCTACAAGGCGCCCATTATCATGCTCACCGGCCACGACACCGATTCGGATACGATTCTTGGTCTCGAAGCCGGCGCCAACGACTATGTGACGAAACCGTTCCGCTTCGCCGTGCTGCTCGCCCGCATTCGGGCGCAATTGCGCCAGCATGAGCAGAGCGAGGACGCGACCTTTTCGGTGGGGCCGTACACCTTCAAGCCCAGCCAGAAACTGCTGATCGACCCGCGCGGCGGCAAGGTGCGGCTGACGGAGAAAGAGGCCTCGATCATCAAATATCTCTATCGCGCCGACCAGAAGGTGGTAACGCGCGATGTGCTGCTCGAGGAAGTGTGGGGCTACAATTCCGGCGTCACCACGCACACGCTGGAGACCCATGTCTACCGGCTACGCCAGAAGATCGAGCGCGATCCTTCCAATGCGGAAATTCTTGTGACAGAAAGCGGCGGCTACAAGCTGGTTCCTTAAACATTTCATTATCCAATGAGCGGTCGGGCGGGGCCGCTTTCGGGTACGATCCGGTTGGAGGGGGTTTCTGGGATCGACTCGTAGAGGAGGGATTGGACTGACCGTTCGGGGACACAGCTAGATGGCGCTGGATGACGACATCCGCATCCTGTCCGCCGTGAGGCTCTTCGAGGGCTTCACGCAGGAACAGTTGCGCCTGCTCGCCTTCGGCGCCGAGAACACTAGGCTGGGTGCCAACCACAAGCTTTACCGCGAGGAGGACGAGGCCGATTCGGCCTATATCGTGGTCAGCGGGCGCATCGTGCTCTATCGGGAGCAGGATGGCGAACGCATCCCGATCGGCACGGCGGGGCCCGGTACGATCCTGAGCGAACTGGCATTGATCGCCGACACCAACCGGCTGACCAGCGCGTCGGCCGAAATCGACTCGGAAGTCATACGGCTCAGTCGCAAGATGTTCCGCCGCATCCTGGAGGAATACCCCGAGGTCGCGGTGCAGTTGCACCAGCGCATCCTGGAGGATTTCCAGGCGATGATCCGCCGCATCGAAAAGCTGGCGCCGCGCTTCTCCGGCTGAGATGAACTTCCAGCTTCTACGCGCTACCGAAAATGACCTGCCCTTCATGGCGACCGAACGGCACGAGGGTTATGACGCCTTGGTCGGGCGCTGGGACGAGGCGCGTCATCGCGAGACCCTTCTCGACGACAGCCATGCCTATTTCGTCGGTGTCGACGGTTCCATGCCGATCGGTTTCGTGATCCTTCGCCAATGGGCCTCGGTCGAACGCGTGACGCTGGTCAAGCGCATCGCCGTCGTCGCACCAGGACAAAGGCCACGGCAGAATGCTTCTGGCGGCGGCGGTCGATCGCGTTTTCGTCGAGACCGACGCCTATCGGCTCTGCATCGGCCTTTTCCCGGACAATCATCGCGCCCGTCGCGCCTACGAAGCTGTCGGCTTCACGGCTGAGGGCATTGCGCGCGGCAGCGCGTTTTTCAAAGGCGTGCACCGCGACGAGCTGGTCATGGCGCAACTGCGGCCGGAGTGGGAGAGAAGCCGACCCGCTGCCCGGACCTGAGGACCGGGGTTCGTTGACAGGCAACAGGTGAAATCCTACAGAACCCCTCGAAGGCGGGCGGCTTAACAGGCACCGCCACCATCAGGCTCCCGGGGGAGCGAGGCATGCTGCCAGCTCGGTATGAGACGATCATCCTGTATGCCCGCAACGACGCGTTCGGCGACGGATTGATCCGGATTCCGGCTTTGCGCGCCGCCAGAACGGCGTTCCCCGATAGTTTTATCGTCTACGGAACCACCGGCTCGTCGTCCCTTGAACATGTCCTCGATCGCCATGCCGGCCACCTCGTCGATGCGATCAATGTACGAACGCCCCTGGCGCGTCTGGTGGCCAGTCATCGCAAGGGCAAGGGGCGACTGGCCGTTGTCGATTTTCGCATCTCGGCGCGTTGGCTGCTTCAGACCTGGGGCTCGCTGCTCGGTCGCGGCATTGCCTATGAAGCAAACTTTCCGGCTTTCGCTCTTTCCTGGCGCCCTGGCCAAAGGTCCGAAGCACGACCCGAGCGCAACGCATGGCGCTACCACCGCCTCATCGAGCGTCTTGCGGGCAAACGGTTGCCTTTCGACCATCGGCTGGAGCCCACCCCGGCCGCCCGGGTAGCGGCCAGGGGCCTGGCGGACGGCAAGCATGCTCCCTTGATCGTTATCGCGGCGCATGGCGATGGCGGCAAACGCATGACGGCGGATCAGGTTGTCGCGATCTCCGACAGCATGATCGCCGACGGGGCAAATCTTCTCTATGTGAAAACCCCGGGTGACGGCCCGGACATGGCTGAACTGGCTCAACGCGTGCCGAAGCTGCAGCTTGTCGATTCCAGCACGGTCGAGGGTGTCGATGTCAGCGATTTTCTGCTGGCGCTCGGAGAGTTTGCCGATCTTTACATTGGCGCCGAAGGCGGTGTCGCACATCTCATGGCGACCGTGATGACGCCGATGGTTATCGTCAGTGGCGGCGCCAATATGGCCCGTTGGAGGCCGCTTTCCAATTGCGTGGACGTGATCGAGTCCCGCCACGCAAGTCCAACCGGCCTGGTCGCCAATGTCCCGGCGCCGAAAATCATCGAAGCGGCCCAGCGGATGCTGGCGACGCGCCACCGCGACCATCCCTATCTGCTGGGTCACGCGGCAGGCCTGTCACCGCGGCAGTCCTGGGACAATGACACGCCCAAAGAAGACTTGAAGCACGCCATTTGAGTTGGAGTTCATTTGGTCACGCTTTGAGGTGTTGAGATTCAGGTCAGGCCAAGTCGAAATGGCTGATACCGAGAACCGGAGCGGAGCGTACTTTTGGGTACGTGTTGGGGTGGACGGCCCCCGACGGCATCGTGATGTGCCAGAATGAGGTCGTTGAAGATCTCAAACAAGGGAGACCGTCCGTGGAAAATC